>CAZVRM010000040.1:0-10940 GCA_964629605.1 uncultured Oscillospiraceae bacterium | reverse complement strand
GCCCAACCCAGATCGCCCAGAGCCTTGCGAGCTTCACGGGCACGCTCCTTCTGCTCCTGCATCAGCT
Organism: uncultured Oscillospiraceae bacterium; assembly: GCA_964629605.1. Classification (GTDB taxonomy): domain Bacteria; phylum Bacillota; class Clostridia; order Oscillospirales; family Butyricicoccaceae; genus UBA4644. The sequence goes on along the minus strand of CAZVRM010000040.1, from coordinate 10,873 downwards.
GGTCAAAAGCAGCCTTGTCAACAGTCAGACCAGCTTCGGCCACCATTTCCTGGGTCAGGTCAATGGGGAAACCATAGGTGTCATACAGCTTAAAAGCGTCTGCGCCGGCAAAAATCTTTTCGCCCTTTGCCTGATGGCTCTCCAGCATTTCACGGAAAATCTTCAGACCACCGTCGATGGTCTTGGCAAAGTTCTCTTCCTCCACTCGAACAACCCGGGTGATATACTCCTGTCGTTCCTTCAGGTCGGTGTAATGATGGCCGTTTTCCTGCACGACTGTGTCAACCACCTCAAACAGGAAGGGCTTGTCCACACCCAGCAGCTTGCCGTGACGGGCAGCACGGCGCAGCAGACGGCGCAGCACGTAGCCGCGGCCCTCGTTGGAGGGCAGGATACCGTCGCAAATCATAAAGGAAGCAGAACGGATATGGTCGGTAATAACGCGCAGAGAAACATCTCGCTCGTAGCTCTGACCGTACTTGGCGCCGGTGAGCTCGGACACCTTGTTGGTGATGTTCATAACGGTGTCAACCTCAAACAGGCTGTTGACACCCTGCATCACACAAGCCAGACGCTCCAGACCCATACCGGTGTCGATGTTCTTCTGGCTCAGTTCGGTGTAGTTGCCCTGACCATCGTTGTCAAACTGGGAGAAAACGTTGTTCCAGATCTCCATATAGCGGTCACAGTCACAGCCAACGGTACAGCCGGGCTTGCCGCAGCCGTACTCTTCTCCGCGGTCATAGTAAATCTCAGAGCAGGGGCCGCAGGGGCCGGATCCGTGCTCCCAGAAGTTGTCAGCCTTACCAAAACGGAAGATGTGATCGGCAGGAACACCAATCTTCTCGTTCCAGATCTTATAGGCCTCATCATCGGCAGGAGTGGTCTCGTTGCCCTCAAACACAGAGGGGTACAGACGGTTGGGATCCAGACCCAAAACCTCGGTCAGGAACTCCCAGCTGTAGGCAATGGCCTCCTCCTTGAAGTAATCACCGAAGGAGAAGTTGCCCAGCATCTCAAAATAAGTGCCGTGACGGGCGGTCTTACCCACGTTGTCAATGTCGCCGGTACGGATACACTTCTGGCAGGTGCAGACTCGCTTGCGGGGAGGCTCTTCCTCGCCCTTGAACCAAGGCTTCATAGGAGTCATACCTGCATTGATCAGCAGAATAGAGGCGTCGTTCTGAGGCACCAGAGAAAAGCTGGGCAGACGCAGATGATCCTTACTCTCAAAATAGCTGAGGAACAGCTCTCGCAGTTCATTCAGGCCTTTCTTTTCCATACTTATCATCCTCTTTTATCGTCAATTTTCTTTATTTCAAAAAATATTACAGCTTATCATAGCATAAAGCGTCGGAAATTCCAAGTACAGGGTCACTTTTTTCGACGCAAAATCGCCATATTCGGCACGCTGCAGGGCAGCTTTGCCAAGACTGTCATATGGGGTACATTGGCCAATTCGATGGGTTCTCCTTCCCCGTTGCGCATCTCCTGTAAACGGATAACACGTGCAGGCTGGCCGGGAACCAGCAGTTCCAACTCATCTGCAGCTGCAAATTTATTCTTGTGCCGTAGAACTGCATTCCCCTGCTCGTCACACTGCTCTACAACAGCGCACACGTCCCACGCCCGAATATAGGTGCTGTCAGCCATATGCTGGGTCTTGGGATCACCAAAATAGAACCCGGTGAAATACTCCCGATGACTGACCTTCCACACCTCGTCTAACAGTTCTTGTGGTGGAGCAAAGTGGTCGGGATCGGCGGCATACAGGTCGGCGGCACGACGGTAGGCATTGGTCACCACTGCCGCATAATACGCAGTCTTGACTCGCCCTTCGATTTTGAGGCTGTCGATACCCGCTTTCGCCACCTGATCCACATAGGGCAGCATATTCATATCCTTGGAATTGAAGATATAGGTTCCATGCTCATCCTCTTCGATGGGCATATACTCATTGGGGCGGTATTCCTCTACCACACGGTAGCCCCAGCGACAAGGCTGCGCGCAGTTACCACGATTGGCATCCCGGCCAGCCAAATACTGGGACAACATACATCTGCCGGAATAAGCCATGCACATAGCACCGTGAACAAAGGCCTCCAGCTCCAGAGTTTTGGGAGTGTTTTTACGAATATAAGCGATCTGCTCCATCGTCAGTTCCCGTGCCAGAACCACACGGCTGGCACCCAATTCATGATAGGCGGAAGCCGCCTGTGCATTGACAATGCTGGTCTGGGTACTGATGTGGATCTCACAATGGGGTGCATAACGCTTTGCCAGCATCAACACGCCCAGATCGGCTAAAATCAGTGCATCCACACCCATTTCGTCCAGTGCGGACAAATATTTCGGCAGCTGCAGCATTTCTGTATCCCGTGGCAGCGTGTTGACCGTCACATAGACTTTCACGCCATGTGCGTGGCAATACTGCACCGCTTCTGCCATTTCCTCCGGTGTGAAATTGTCGGAGGCCGTTCTCATTCCATAGGCCTTTCCTGCCAGATAAACTGCATCCGCACCGTAAGCTACGGCAAAGCACAGTTTTTCCATATCACCGGCAGGCGCCAAAACTTCCGGGCGGCCCATCAGTCGTACTTTCCCGCCGCAACATCGGCAATGGCACGGTTGTGTTCCTCATTGGTACGGCTGAAAATGTGGCTGCCGTCGGGCTTTGCCACATAGTAGTAGTACTTATGATTATCCGGCTGGATGGCCGCCATCATACAGGCAACACCGGGGTTACAGATGGCCGTAGGCGGCAGACCAGAGTTGGTATACAGGTTATAGGGGCTGTCAATCTGCAGATCTTCTGCCGTCAGTGCTTCCTTGTGGCCAGTCACATACAGAATGGATGCGTCAATCTGCAGGAAGGGGAAGTTTCCACTGTTCAAACGGTTATAAATAACACCGCCAATGGTGGTGCGCTCGTCTTCACGCTGGGCTTCCTTTTCAATCAGCGATGCTACCTTCACAACGTCTGCAATGGTCATGCCGTTGGCCTCAGTCAGATTTTTCATAGCCTTGGTGTACTTCTTTGCAAAGTTATTGAGCATTTTGTTGATAACGTCCACCGCATGAGATTCCGCGTTGACGTTTTCATTGTTGGCATAGAATTCGTAGGTATCAGGGAACAGATAGCCCTCCAGGCGGTTTTCCACCATGGGTACATCCTTCAGGAAATAATGGGAAAATTCATAATTGTTCGCCACTTCCCAAAAAGCGCTTTCCACGATGACATTTTTCTCCACCAGCAAAGCGCAAATTTCCTTGAGGTTGTATCCCTCTGGAATGGTGACGCGCACCACAGCCACGGTAACTTGGTCATCCCGTAAGGCGGTAATCATCTGATTATAGTCCATACTGGTGTCAATGGTATAGGTGCCGGGTTCATATACCTCCACCTTTTTCAGCATACTGAACAGTTCAAAGGCCCAGGGATACTGGATTGCCTCCATTTCCTTCAGCAGATCGCCCACCGCTTCGGGTGTACTTTCCTGCTTCAGTTCCACGGTCAGTTCACCGCCATCTTTTACAAGGGCTAACACGTCGTTGGCCACCAGAATAGCGAAGGTGGATATAATCAGAGATAAACCGACGATCAGCACTACATAGCTGACGGTATTCAGCATACCCGCCAGCACACTCCAAATTCTTCTTGGTTTTTTTGATGCCATAGTTTCCTCCTCAATACAGAACGCGCACGGTAAACAACAGCAACAGCAGCCACATACCGGGCGACACGAAGATCCCGGTCAAGGTTTCACCGGAACCTTTATATTGCAGGCGCTTGATACGGCCCTTTTCGATCTGACTATCCAGTGCACGCGTAGCAAGCGACAAAAACATACAAAAGATAAACACTGCAAACAGCAGTACATAATCCCAAATATCCAGCGAGGTAACGGTATCGGTCATGTGATACAGCAGCAGCATGAGCCCATTGTTTACCAGATGCGCAAACACCGCCGGAAAAACGGAATCCAGCGTATATGCAAGATAACCGTAAATCAGGCCGGCAAGAAGAGGCCCTGCAAAATTATATAAATCGCCATGAATCACGGCAAATGCAATCGACGTAAGCAGTAACGCCGGCCACGTGCCGCAGCGTTCCAATGCGCTAAACATCACGCCCCGGAAAAACAGTTCCTCCACCACCGCAGGCAGTACCACGATCACCAAAACGGCTTGCCAAAAGCCGGTGATTTCGTACTGCTCCATCACGGTTCCGATGGTCTCACTCTGTCCGTCCAACAGCAAGGCAACACCACCGTTAGCAAAGGCAGCAAGCATGGCAGCTGTCAGAGACATCCAAAAAACCAACATGATGGATTGTCTCCGATACCCCTTAAAGCGGAATCGGGCGCGCTTGCCTTCTTTATCCGGCAAAAAACGCAGAATCAACAAAGGCAGCAAATAAGCTGCAACCTCAGCTCCGGCGATCACCCATATATTCTGTGGCAGAAGCTCCGCCTGAAGCAATCCCTCCAGCAAAAGCAACAGTGCCATGATCACCGCCGGCATAAATCCGGCTGTCAAAGATAAACGATCTTGTTTCATACTTCCTCAAATCGCAGCACACGCCGCTGCGTTACGATGATCTTCATGGATTGGTCATGCTGCTCGCAAGGCAGCTTAGACAGTAAAAACTGCTCCAGACAGACAGCCGCAAAGGGGCAGCATACCTGCTCCAAAAAGCGGTCATAGTAACCCCCGCCCTGACCAAGGCGACTGCCATCCTCACCGCAAGCCACGGCAGGAATAATGGCAAAGTCCACCGCCTGCCAGTCAATGGACGGCGCATCTTCAGCAGGTTCCAAAATACCCATGGAACTTAAGTAAAGTTCCGAAAGTGCTTTGATGGGGACACAGTCCATGATACCATGTTCCCGACATCTGGGCACGACAACCGTTTTCCCGCTGTCCAACAACTGCTGAATCAAACGGTGTGTCTCCACCTCGCCACCATAAGAAACATAACAAAACACTGTCTGCGACGCTTCCAGTTCAGGCAATGTCAGCAGTCTTTCACACAATGCGGCGCTTTCGCCAAGCAAGAATCCATGCTCCAGCTGCTTTCTTTGCCGCCGAAGCTGGCTGCGCAACGCTTTCTTTTGTGCCGCAATTTGTTCCATAATTGACCTCAGTTGTACATTAGATTGAGAAAACAGGAGTTTTGTTCCATGATTTCCCGGTATTTTTCCTTCAAGGGCTTGATGCTTCCCATAGGCTGTCCAGCCCCTTTGGGAATGGTGCGCCAAGACTTTCCGGGGGTGATCTCTGCCGCAAGCAAGTGAGCATCCGGCCCTGCAGCCTCGAGAATCCCTCGCTCATCCGCAAAGGCATAAGCTGTAACGATGCCTTGCCGCTCCAGCACCCATGCACCTTCGCCAAACAGATCCAGCTGGATCTTCCAGAATGATCCGTCGCGTCGACCCCGGAGTTTTCCCTGACAAGCATGCTCATACAGGGCGCAAAGTGCCGAAATATCATTAACGACTGCCTTACGGTATCGATGATCTGCGAACAACCGGGGCTCTGCAGGAGGCATGACGGCGATTTCAAACCGACCCTCGTATCCAAATCGCGCGTAATAATCCAGCAGGCTGTCCTCTTGCGTAATGAGTACACTGAACGCCTGTCCCCGGCCACGGCCTTCTTCCTCGGCCTGTGCTAAAAGTCGAGCCATCAGCCCTTTTCCCTGCCATTCCGGAAGCGTAGCCGCAGCGTAAATATAGTGTGCAGGAAACTTTGTCTCACCCAACTGCAGTTCACAGGGCAACATTTGCAGCGATGCCACAATGCGGCCATCTTCCCGAACAGTCAGCGTATTTTCTGCCCGATACAGCTTGTCAAAGACCCAGTCCCAAAATTGGGGATCATCCTCCGGAAAACAAGCCCGATACAACGCCAGAAGCTGTTCCCGGTCGGTCATTTCCCAATCTCCTTCAGGACGATACTAAGAATATCCCGGTTGATCTCTTCGATCGATCGGATCTTGCCGTTTTCCACACAGGGAATTCGATGCCAACCGCATTTTTCACAGACCTTCAGCGCTCGCTGGTGGCAACGAATCAGATAGCCGTGATCAAGCTCATGGATGTCACCAGCTTCGCCCTGCCGCATTTCCAGCATTTTAAAGGACATCAGCGGCGGCATATCCAAAAAAATCACACAGGTAGGTGCAGGAAGCCCCAGCAGATTGTATTCGTAATCAAACAACCACTCGGTAAAAGGCTCCAGTTGTGCTTCCGGCAGCTTGGAGGACTGGTGCACTGCATTAGAGGTCGTGTATCGGTCACAGAAAATCACCTTTTCCTGTTCCCAGTCGGACTGCCAGTCGGTTTTGAAGGACGCATATCGGTCAGCCGCATAAAAAGTGGATGCAGCGTAAGGGTTCACATCTTCAGGACGGGTGCCGAAATCTCCCCGCAGATACATCCGCACCAGCATGGAGCTGTCGTCCATATATCGCGGGAATGTCAGTCGCTTCACATCTGCTCCGGCTGCCACGATGGCCTCATAGGTCAGCTGTGCCTGCGTAGATTTACCACTGCCGTCGGTGCCTTCAATAACGATCAGATGATGACTCATAAAGTCTGGCTCCGTTCCCGCACTTCATTTGCCTTGCCGCAGGTCATTTTACCCTCGGGGCAAGCGCCGTACAGGCAGGCAGGGCCAGCCTTTTTAAACAGGGTCGGTGCAGCCTCGCGGCACAGCTTAAGCATGGCCCAAGCCAGTTCCCGAATCTCCCACTGAGCACGGTTGCAGCAGCGCAGCTGGAAGAAATTATACAGACTGCGGGCATTCATAGTGACAACCATCTTCGTTTCGCAGGCGTTAGGCAGCACATAACGTGCATCCTCGATGGCCATCTTTTCAGCGCGGCGCTTGGCTTCCTTTTCCAAAATACCCTGTGCCACCAGATCAGCGGTGTGGCGTGCCTGCAGCGCATCAGCCAGCTCCAGATAATTCTTATGACAATCCTCCATGGCCTTCTGGTACTTTTCATGAGCCACGGGATCCTTGGCAATCTCAGGCGGAGTGATGTAAGTAAAGATGCCTTCCTTCAGCTTCACATAACGCTGAGACTGAACGCTGTAGGAAGCAATACGATGACGGGTGATCTGTGCCAGCAGACTGCGGGACACGCCCTCGATAGCAAAGGTAAAGGATGCGTGCTCAATGGGACTGGCGTGACCAATCTCGGTCAGCATATCCAGAAAGCCCTCGGTTTTTTCGGGCGTCAGACCCTCCATGATGGTTGCTGCATCAGAGGAGGAATAACAAATCTTTGCAGCGGCGGCAATGGTCTTCTCAGGATCGGGGGTACAGGCGATCAGTTTTACATTCAACATTTCAGTTTCCTCCTTTGATTTTCCAAACAAGCACGTCCAGCAGATAGATGGGCAGCTTGATCATTCTCTTCCAACGCTGAGGCTCCTTCACCAGACGATACAGCCACTCCAGACCGTGCTTCTGATAAAACTCCGGTGCGCGCTTTACATTACCGGCCAGCACATCCATGCTACCTCCCAGGCCTGCCATTACAGGCACTTCCAGCACATCGTCATAGTCCTCCATAAAATACTCCTGCTTGGGGGCACCAAGGCATACCAGCAGCGCATCTGGCTTTGCCGCATTGATGGCCTCCACAACGGGAGCGGCATCCTTGAAGTATCCGTCGTTGGTACCGGCAATCTTCAGTCCGGGATAGGTTTGCTGCAGCTTTTCGGCAGCCTGTTCGGCAACACCGGGCTTTGCACCCAGCAAATAAATGCTTCGGCCTTCTTTTGCCATAGCTGCGGCCAGTGCTTGTGCAAAGCCAACACCGGTGACTCTCCCCTGCATGGGATCTCCAATGATTTTGGATGCCAGAACGACACTGATGCCATCTGCCAGCACCAACTGAGATGTATTCAGAATTTTCAGAAAACGGGGATTTTTCTTTGCTTCCAGTGCAAATTCCGCATTGGGCGTAACCACGCGGCAGCGAGAACGTGCAGCAATATGTCCCATCGCCGTACCTACTGCTTCCTCCATGGTAATATTATCAAAAGTAATGGTCATTACTTGCTTTTTCATGTAAAAACGCAACCCTTCTTTTTCATCACCTTAATTTATTTATTTTAACAGAAATAAGCCCTAAATACAAGCAAAGAAGCCGCAAAAAGCGGCTTCTTTATCAATTCTTTTCATTGTCTGTGCGGAAGCTGATACCGTACATGGATAGCAGCAATACAAATGCGCTGAAGATAAACAGGAACGTAATGCTTGCCTGATCGTCACCATATCGGTTTGTAAACCAATCAAACAGATAAGATGCACCGTTAAAGGCCATATGCATCAGGATGCAGGGGCGCAGACTGCCGGTACGCTTGCGAACATATCCCAGCACACACCCCATAAACAGTGCATAGGTCATCCAGATCACCGTTCCGTGCACGCTGCCGAACAACATTCCCTGGAACAACACCGCAGCGCCCGCCGGAACAAAGGTGCACAGCGTATCATAAATAATGCCGCGGAACAGGATCTCCTCCACGATCGGACCTGCCATTACCACTGCCAGAAAATCCAGCACCGGTTTTGCGGTCGTCAGTGCCCCCGACTCCATCTGATAGCTTTCCAACAGTTCTGTCGGCCAGGGAATCAAATTGACGGCAATGGTTGCCCAAAAAGCCGCTGCCAAACCAGCCCAAAAGGCCAAAACATACAACGAAAGCTTTGCAGGCTTGTCCAGACCGCTGAACTGCCGGAGAGACAGCTGGCGTCGCCGCGCCATGATCCACAGCACAGCCAAAATCAACACATCGGAGACCAGCAGGATCTCAGTCTGATGAGCGTACATGATCTCCAGCATGAGCGCATCCATTTGCTCATAGGTCATCTCTTGCTGAAACAGATCTCCCCCTTCCCAAAACACAAAGCCGTAGGCGGTAAGTGTTTGGGACAAAAGCAGCAGCAGCATACAGATGACGATCAGGAAAAAGGGATTCTTTTTAGGTGTATTCATAAGGGAAACCTCTGTAAATGCATTCTTTTCTGTTATTATAATCAACCCTTGCGGGATTTGCAATCTTCCGCTATAATTTGATTATTAATTTTCTGCAAACAAGGGGTGATCCCATGACAAAGAAAGAAAAAGCCGCTCAGGTCGTCAATATTTTGAAGGAGCATTATCCCGACACCTGCTCTCTGGAGGCGCAGAAGGACTATGAGCTTCTGTTTGCCACCCGTCTGTCTGCCCAGTGCACCGATGCTCGGGTAAACCTTGTGACTGCCGTTCTTTACGACCGCTATCCCACCCTGGAATCGCTGGCATCTGCCGACCTGGAAGATCTGTGTACCATCATTAAGCCTTGCGGCCTGTTCCGCACCAAGGCCAACGATATTAAAAATGCTTCCATCATGCTGCTGGAGCAGTACGGCGGCATAGTTCCCGATTCCATGGAGGAGCTGCTCAAGCTTCCCGGCATCGGCCGCAAGACCGCCAATCTGATACTTTCGGACATTTATGGTCATCCGGCCATCGTTGCCGACACCCACTGTATCCGCATCAGCAATAAACTGGGATTGACCACAAAGGACTGCGGAAAAGACCCTTACAAGGTGGAAATGGCGCTGAAAAAGGTCATCGAGCCTCAGGAACAAGCCAGTCTGTGCCACCGCTTCGTGCACTTTGGCCGGGATATTTGCACCGCACGTAATCCCCAATGTGCTGTTTGCCCCCTCAATCACCTGTGTTCTGATTATCTGGCACGACAGAAAAAGCAGAGCAAAGCCTGACGGGGTCACAGGAAAATCTCACCATCCGAACATCTGAAAGAACTGCATCAAACTCCTTGAAAACAGGGCGTTTGGGTGCAGTTCTTTTTGTTACCCTTTTGTAATCTTTCAGCCAAATGGAAAATATTGTGGGTTGTCCCTCCCCTGCCGCAGCCGTTATGATAGCAGCACAAAGGAGGAACACTCATGAAAAAACGATTTCTGATTGCGGCCTTGACGGTAACGGTGGCACTTTCCTCGTTCTCCCGTGCCAATGCCGCCACGACTGTAGATGTCCATTACAACGACTGGGATATGCCGGTGACCGGCTATTTGAAGGACGGCACTACATATGTCCCTATTCGCCAATTCTTCCAGCTGTTGGGCGGCTCCTGGGTCACATGGAACGCTGCTGAGTTGAGTGCCAATGTCCGTGGCAATGCAAACGCCGCCTTTTATCTGGGGAGCCGTACAGCCTGGATCGACAGTGAAAAGCACCTGCTTCCCGGACGCAGTTATTCCCAAAACGGCACCTTTTATGTGCCGCTCCGCGGAATTGCAGAAGCACTGGACTGTAATATTTCCTACAACAGTTCCCTTCAACGGGTGACCCTCACCACAGACGACTTCGCCATAAACGATACATCTGCTTCAACAAATTACAGTGATTCGGTCTACTGGCTGTCCCGTATCATCCAGGCAGAAAGCGGTGCAGAGCCCTATCGGGGCAAACTGGCTGTAGGTAACGTCATTCTCAACCGGGTGGCAAGCACCGACTTCCCCAACAGTATTTACGGGGTGATCTTTGACCGCAAAAATGGCGTGCAGTTCACGCCGGTGGCCAACGGGACGATCTACAACACTCCGTCTGCCGAAAGCATCCGCGCTGCAGAGGAATGTCTTGCCGGTACCCGCGTTGTAGGTGACTGTCTGTACTTTTTCAACCCCAAAACAGCCACAAAAGCCAGCTGGATCGTACAGAACTGCAGGTATTATTCCAGCATCGGCAACCATGATTTTTATCTTGCACCGTAAGAAAAAGGCTCTCCCCGGGAGAGCCCTTTTTACAATCATAATCTTATTCGCACAGTTCCAGAATGATCTG
>CAZVRM010000039.1:8158-11084 GCA_964629605.1 uncultured Oscillospiraceae bacterium | reverse complement strand
ATGCACACAACCCCTGTCATTCCGAGCCAGTTGACAAACTGGCGTGGGAATCCGTGCCAACCCCATGTGGGAATACGGATTGCCACACCGTTCTGACGAACGGTTCGCAATGACAGATCGCATTTTGCAACGCGCCTTTACGTTATTTTTACACCTTCTGCATGAACTTGCCGGCGGTTTTGGCCATCATGAGCTTTTCGCCCACCTTTTCAAACTCGATGCGCAGCAGCAGGTCGCCGCCCATGGGGGTGGCTTCCTGGATCACGCCCAGACCAAAGGCCTTGTGCTTCACCTGCATTCCCCGCTTGAACTCGGGGGCAGGGCTGGGCTTGCTGGCAAAACTGGGGCTGGGGGCAGATACCCGCTTGCTCTCCCGCTGGGGTGTGCCCTGCTGCCAGGCCACCGTTCCTCCCCGCTGCCAGCCGCCGGTGCTTTGCTGACCGTAACCGGCGGTGCGCTGGGGACGGCTCTCCACCTCCTGCACCAGCTCGGGGGGGATCTCGTCCACAAAACGGGAGGGCTTGCCGTACATGGTCTGACCGTACAGCATCCGGCGGCGGGAGCAGGTGATATACAGCTCCCGCTTGGCGCGGGTCATGGCCACATAGCACAGGCGGCGCTCCTCCTCCATCTCCTCCTCGCTCTCCATGGAACGGTAGGAGGGGAACAGACCCTCCTCTGCGCCCACGATGAACACCTTGGGGAACTCCAGACCCTTTGCCGAGTGCATGGTCATCATGGTGACCACGTCGGCGTTTTCGTCATACTTGTCCACGTCGGAGATCAGGCTCAGTTCCTCCAAAAAGCCCTCCAGCGTAGGCTGGACGCTCTCTTCCTCACACCGCTTCTGATAGTCCACAATGTTGGATTTCAGTTCCTGAATGTTCTCCAGCCGCCCCTTGGCCTCCTCGGTGCCCTGGGCTTCCAGATTGAGCCGATAGCCGGTCTGCTCCAGCATCTGATCGTACAGCTCCACCAGAGGGATCTGATCCTTCTGCTCCTGCAGCTTGCGCATCATGTCACCGAACCGCAGCAGGGCTGCCGATGCACGGGACAGGTCGGCGTATTTGTCGGCGGTACAGATGATCTCGAACTCGGTGACACCCTGCCGTGCGGCGATGTCGGCCACCGTTTCCAGCGACTTTGCGCCGATCTTTCGGGGCGGGTTGTTGATGATGCGATGCAGGCGCACGGTGTCACCGGGGTTGTGGATGACCTCCAGATAGGCGCGCATATCCCGGATCTCCAGCGAGTCCAGGAAGGAGCGGCCGCGAACGACGGCAAAGGGGATGCCGTTCCGCACGAAGCAGGTCTGCAAAAAGTTGCTCAGAGCATTATTGCGGTAAAGGATTGTAAAGTCCTTGAGCTTTTCACCCTTGGCATAGGCCTGATGGATGGTTTTGGCGATATAATGTGCCTCTTCCTCCTGATTTTCGGCCTGATAATAGCGGATGAGCTCGCCTGCCCCCTGATCGGTCCAGAGGGTCTTGCCCTTTCGACCCCGGTTGCGGGCGATCACATGGTTGGCGGCATCCAGAATGTTGCCGGTGGAGCGGTAATTCTGCTCCAGACGGATGGTTTGGGCATCCTTGTACTGGTGCTCAAAGTCCAGAATATTCTCGATGGTTGCGCCGCGGAATTTATAAATGGACTGGTCGTCATCGCCCACCACGCAGAAATTGCGCCAGCCCCCTGCCAGCAGAGAGCACAGCACATACTGGGCGTGGTTGGTGTCCTGATACTCGTCCACCAGCACATAGCGGAACTTGCGCTGGTAATATTCCCGCACATCGTCCTCGGTCTGCAGCAGTTCTACCGTCTTGCAGATGATGTCGTCAAAGTCCAGTGCGCTGGCCTTGCGGCAGCGCTTCTGGTACTCGGCATAGATGCGTGCCACCGTCTTTTTATAATAGTCCTCCCCTGCCTGTCCGGCAAAGCCCTCGGGGGTCAGCAGGCTTTCCTTGGCGCGGGAGATGACGCTCATGACGCCCTTGGGGTCAAAGCGCTTTTCATCAAAGCCCAGATCCCGGATGACCGACACCATCAGCCGCTTTTTGTCGTCCTCGTCGTAGATGGTGAAGTTCTGGGAATAGCCCAGCCGCTCGATGTACCGGCGCAGGATGCGGGTACAGGCGGTGTGGAAGGTATGCGCCCAGATGTCCCGTCCCGCATCACCGCAGGCCACCTCCAGACGGGCTTTCAGCTCGCCGGCAGCCTTGTTGGTAAAGGTGATGGCGATGATCTCCCAAGGCTTGGGGGGATCCACGGCGCACAAGCGGTCGATCTCGCCCTGTGGCACCGATTCCGGGTCGTCTATAGCCATGGCCAGCGTCATCAGATCGCTGTCCCCTGCCCAGTCGGGTGCCAGCTCGGACTCATAGCCGCAGCCAAACCGCAGCAGGTTGATGATGCGGTTGATGAGCACAGTGGTCTTGCCCGAGCCTGCACCTGCCAGCAGCAGCAGAGGGCCTTCGGTCTTGAGGACGGCCTGCCGCTGCATCTCGTTGAGCTTTTGGAACTCGTTTTCTATCACAGCCCGCCGAAGGGCGGTATATCGAATATCAAAATCGTCCATAGTTACCTCTTTTATATAAAATCATTGAGATTGCACGCCGTTGGCGTGACCGGGGGGGAGAGACACGGTCTTTCTCTCCCTCCGCCCTTCGGGCACCTCCCTCATCAGAGGGAGGCTTCGGCCTTACCGCACCGCCAGATTTTCCGTTCCAATCACCGGCTCCAGCGCCCGGGCGACCTGCTGAATATCCGCGCCCTTCTGCCAGGCCAGCCGCTGCTTGGTATGCACCAGATAGAGGATGACCTTCTGGTTGCCGGGGAAGCGCTCCAGCGCCTCCATCACCAGCCGGAAGCGCTCGTCCTGCTGACAGCTGACCTTGATCCACAGGGTCTTGCCGTCGTCGGCAGGGGG
>CAZVRM010000039.1:0-8058 GCA_964629605.1 uncultured Oscillospiraceae bacterium | reverse complement strand
TCGGTCAGCGGCCACACCTCGTCCACCATCAGCTTGGGCTCCTCCTCTTCCCTTGCGGAGATCCGTCCGTGGACGATGACCGCCTGATCGGGCTGAAGATAGGGGCTTGCCGCCACCAGCGCCTTTTCAAAAACCAGCAGCTCCAGACTGGAGGTGGTGTCCTCCAGCGTGACGTAAGCCATCTGGGTCTGCTTTTTGGTGAGCTTGACCTTGAGGGACATAACCATGCCCGCCAGCGTGACGAACTTGCCGTCCTGGAGCAGATCGTCGGTGTTGTCCTGCACCGACTGGATCAGCCGTCCGATGGGCACGGCGTGCACCCTCAGCGCCAGCGGCTTGAGCTCCTCCATGGGGTGTCCCGACAGATACAGGCCACAGGTCTCCCGCTCCATATTCAGCAGTTCCCGGCGGGAAAACTCGGGGATATTGGGCAGCGTGGCCACAGGCGGCGCACTTTCCTGCTGAAAATCGGAAAACAGGTCGATCTGCCCCTCCAGATTGCGCTTGGAGGCGTTGGATTCAGCATCCAGCACGCTTTCATAGACCTGCAGAAGCTGGGCGCGGCGGGCGCCCATACTGTCGAAGGCGCCGCACCGGATGAGATTTTCCAGCACCCGCTTGTTCAGGTCATAGGCGCTCATCCGCTGGCAGAAATCGTGGAAATCCCGGAAGGTGCCGTTCTGTTTCCGCTCCTGCACCAGCTTTTCGATAAGGCCAACGCCCACGTTTTTCACCGAGCCAAGGCCAAAGCGGATGTTGTCCCCTGCCACCGCAAAGTCGGCGCTGGATTCGTTGATGTCGGGGGGCAACACGGTGACCCCCAGCTCCTTGGCCTGCTCGATGTACTCGGCCACCTTGGCATTCTGACCCAGAACCGAGGTCAGAAGGGCGGCCATATATTCCTTGGGATAGTGATATTTCAGCCATGCCGTCTGATAGGCCACCACGGCGTAGCACACGGCGTGAGCTTTGTTGAAGGCATAGTTTGCAAAGTCCAGCATCTCGTCAAAGATGTGGTTTGCCACCTGCTCAGGCACGCCGTTGGCGGCGCATCCGCAGATGTTTTCCTCCGGATTGCCGAAAACGAAGTTGTGCCGCTCGGCCTCCAGCACGTCAAATTTCTTTTTGGACATGGCGCGGCGCACCATGTCGGCCTTGCCCAGACTGTAGCCTGCCAGCAGGCGGAAGATCTCCATGACCTGCTCCTGATAGACGATACAGCCGTAAGTGACCGACAGCACCTTTTCCAGCAGAGGGTGCTCGTACCGGATGGAGCTGGGGTCGTGCTTGCGCTGGATATAGGTGTCGATGTACTGCATGGGGCCGGGGCGGAACAGGGCCACGATAGCGGTGATGTCCTCCACGCTGTGGGGCTTGAGCCGCACGGCAACGTCGGTCATGCCGGCAGATTCCATCTGGAACACACCGCCGGTCTGACCCTTGCCCAGCATCTCAAAAACCGCCTGATCGTTATAGTCCAGATTGTCCCAGTCCAGTTCCTTTCCGGCCTGCCGGATGAGCTTGATGGCATCGTCGATGATGGTCAGGTTGCGCAGACCCAGAAAGTCCATCTTCAAAAGTCCCAGCTCCTCCAGGGTGGTCATCACATACTGGCAGACCGTACCCTGATCGCCCCGGGACAGGGGCACATACTGATCCACCGGTGCGGCGGCGATGATGACGCCTGCGGCGTGGGTGGAGCAGTTTCTGGGCATACCCTCGATCTTTCGAGCCATGTCCAGCAGATTTTTGATGCGGGGATCGTCGTTGTAATAGCGTTTCAGCTCGGGAGACACCTGCAGTGCCTTGTCCAGAGTCATTTTCAGCTCCTGGGGCACCAGCTTTGCCACCATATCCACCTCGGCGTAGGGCATATCCATGACTCGTCCGATGTCCCGGACGGCGGCGCGAGCCGCCATGGTGCCGAAGGTGACGATCTGCGCCACGTGATCCTCGCCGTATTTTTGGGTCACGTAGTCAATGACCTCCTGCCGCCTGCGGGGGCAGAAGTCAATATCAAAGTCGGGCATACTGACACGCTCGGGGTTGATGAACCGCTCAAAGAACAGGCTGTACCGCATGGGATCCACATCGGTGATCCGCATACAATAGGCCGCCATGGAGCCTGCGCCCGAGCCGCGTCCCGGGCCTACCGGGATGCCCTGAGATTTGGCGTAGTTTACAAAATCGGCAACGATGAGGAAGTATTCCACAAAGCCCATCCGAGCGATCATGTCCAGCTCATAGCGCAGACGCTCCCGGTACTCCTCCGAGCCGTTGGGATAGCGGCGTTCAAAGCCCTCCCAGCACAGCTTTTCCATGTATGCCCGGGCGTCAGTTTCCCCTTCGGGAAGCTGAAATGCGGGCAGGTGGTATTTGCCGAACACAAAGTCAAAATCGCACAGTTCGGCGATTTTCACGGTATTTGCAAGGGCATCGGGGGCTTCGGGGAACAATTCCGCCATCTCGTCGCCCGATTTGACGTAAAATTCCGTGCCGGAGAACCGCATCCGGTTTTCATCCTCCAGCGTCTTGCCCGTCTGGATGCACAACAGCACGTCGTGCATCTCGCTGTCCTCTTTTCGCAGATAGTGGGCGTCGTTGGTGGCAACCAGCGGGATGCCGGTCTCTTTATGGAGGGTCAGCAAGCCGGTGTTGATAGCCTTCTGCTCGGGGATGCCGTGATCCTGCAGCTCCAGATAATAGTTGCCCCGACCGAACAGCTCGTCGTATTGCAGGGCGACGGCCTTTGCACCGTCGTAATTGCCGTGCATGAGCAGGTTCTGCACCTCGCCCGCCAGACAGGCCGACAGGCAGATCAAGCCCTCGGAATGCTGCTGCAGCAGCTCCCAGTCGATACGGGGCTTGTTGTAAAAGCCCTCGGTGAAGCCCGCCGAGCAAAGCTTGATGAGGTTCTGGTAGCCGGTCATGTTTTTGCACAGCAGCACCAGATGCCAGGGCTCATAGTCCAGCTCGTAGACCTTATCAAAGCGGCTGCGGGGGGCAACGTACAGCTCACAGCCGATGATGGGCTTGACCCCGGCCTTTTTGGCGGCCTTGTAGAAATCCACGCAGCCGTACATCACGCCGTGGTCGGTGATGGCAACGGCGGTCTGTCCCAGCTCCTTCACCCGCTCCATCAGCGGGCCCAGACGGCAGGCGCCGTCCAGCAGGCTGTATTCGGTATGTAAATGCAGATGGACAAAGGGGGTCATTTGTTTGCCTCCTCTCCCAGCTGAACCAGACGGCGCAGCCGGTTGTTCAGACCCGGCTTGGAAATGGTGCCGGGATAGGCGGCGCACAGCTCGTTCAGCGACATTTCCGGGTTGTTGATGCGCAGCTGAGCGGTGATCTGCAGGGGCGCAGGCAGCTTTTCCAGCAGGCCTGCGGCGTCCAGCCGCTCAATGGCGGCAATCTGCCGGGCAGCCGCGCCCACTGTCTTGGTCAGGTTTGCCGTTTCGCAGTTGACCCGGCGGTTCACATCGTTGCGCAGCTCCCGCTCCACCTTTTTCAGCATGAGATCCATGGCAGCGCCGGTAGCGCCGCAGGCCGAAAGAAAGTCCTCGATGGCGCCGCTGTCCTTGTAATACAGCACATGGATGCCCCGGCGCTCCATCTGTCCGGCGGGCAGCTCCATTTCCAGCAGCAGAGAGCTGACCTGCCGCGCCACATGGTAATGAGGGGTCACCAGTTCCAGATGATAGCCCTTTTCTGTGGAAACATAGCCGCCGATGAGGAAGGCACCCCGGAGAAAGGCGCTGCGGCTTTGCTCGTCCTCCACCAGCGCCCGGTTAAGGGGCAGGGAGCTTTCCCGCTCATAGCCGTAGTACTCAAAAATCCGGGCGATCTCACCGGGATCCCACAGTTGGAGGATGGTGTCGGTTTCCTCGGGCCACACGTCCATGCACTGATTCAAAAAGAATTGCGCCCGGCGGCGGACGGCCTGCATCTCGCTCTGGAGGCGCAGACCCTCCCGGGAAAACTGTCCGGCAAAGAGCAGCATCCCCAGACATTCTGCCAGGGCGGTTTCATCGGTCACCGGAACGTGACACAGTTCACTTTTGATGTCAGTGGTAAAGGACATGGTAATTTCTCCTTTTTATCCCTTTCGCAGCAGCAGCCGATCATAATTCCCCAGCGCGCCCTCCCGCCGGGCATAGGTCTCGGCGCACAGCATCACATTGTAGGCCAGACGCAGGGGGTCATGCCGTGCCAGCTGTCCGTTGCGGGACAGTATATCGCCGCCGAACAGCCGGATGCCCATCTGCCGGAAGGCTTTGGTGTCGGGCATCAGCGGTTCGCTGCCCTCGGGCATATATCTTGCCGCCAGCTTGGCGGGAATCTCCTTGGTATTATACAGGCAAACGTCCACCGCGCCGCCGTGGCGCAGCAGTGCCTGCACATGGTCGGCTGCCGAATAGCCCTCGGTCTCGCCCTCCTGGGTCATCACATTGAGCACATAGAGCTTGAGTGCCTTGGAACGGGCGATGGCCTCCGCAACGCCCCCTACCAGCAGGTTGGGGATCACGCTGGTATACAGGCTGCCGGGGCCTAAAATAATCAGCTCGGCCTCCTCGATGGCCTGAATGGCCTGGGGCAGCGCCATCACGCTGGACGGGATGAGGGACACGCCCCGGATGTCCAGATTGCGCTCCTTTTTGGCGGCGGTGATGGAACTTTCCCCCACCACCCGGCTGCCGTCGGCAAAGGTGGCCTCCAGATCCACGTTCTGACAGGTCACCGGAAGCACCTGTCCGGTGACGGCAAGGATCTGGTTCATGGCGGCCACGCCCTCGGCAAAGGAGCCGGAAATATTGTTGAGCGCCAGCAGAAACAGGTTGCCGAAGCTCTGTCCCTGCAGACTGCCGCTGTCAAAGCGGTAGTTGAGCAGCGCCCCCAGCGTGGAGCTGGTATTTGCCAGCGCCAGAATACAGTTGCGGATGTCCCCGGGGGGCAAAATGCCAAACTCCCGGCGCAGCACGCCGCTGCCGCCGCCGTCGTCGGTGACGGCCACGATGGCGGTGATGTTTTCGGTATATTCCTTCAGCCCCAGCAGCAGGGTGGAAAGTCCCGTGCCGCCGCCGATGGCAACCACCTTTCGCCCGGTTGCCCGGGCAAGGTCAAAAATCTGCTCGGGGATGTCCTCATAAGGCATCTGCAGATAGGTCTTTGCGTCCATCCTATCAGCCCCTTTCGGCGTCCCGATGACGGATGGTGGCGTTATAGCCCTGTGCCAGCAGCTCCTGATGGAGTCTGCGGCTCACCGACACCGAGCGGTGCCGTCCTCCGGTGCAGCCGATGGCGATGACCAGCGAGGTTTTGCCCTCCGCCAGATACAGGGGCAGCAAAAACCGGAACATATCCCGGAGCTTTTCCACAAAAATCTCCGCATTGGGGTCGGAAAACACATACTCGAAGACCCCGTCATCCTGCCCGGTCTTTTCCCGCAATTCGGGCACATAGTAGGGATTTTTCAAAAACCGCACGTCCAGCACCAGATCGGCCTCGTGGGGGATGCCGTATTTGAAGCCGAAGGAGCACACCGAGATCACCAGCGATGCCTCCCCCTCTTCCCCGAACAGGTCGATGAGGTGCCCCTTCAAATCGGCGGTGGCAAGGGCGGTGGTGTCGATGACATAATCGGCCTGACGGCGCATGGGCTCCATCAGCTCCCGCTCCTGCTGGATGGCAGCAGCCAGACCCAGCCCGTCCACATCCAGAGGATGGCGGCGGCGGCTGGCCTTTTGCCGGTTGATGAGCACCTGGTCGGAGCACTCCAGAAACAGGATGCGGCAGCGGCTGCCGTCCTTTTCCATGTCCTCCAGCGCCCGGAACAAGAAGGAATGATCCCGACCGCCCCGGATGTCCACCACAAAGGCCACTTTTTTATCCTTTTCGGCGCTGCTGCCGAACAGTTCCACGAACTGGGGGATCAGCTTGACCGGCATATTGTCGATGCAATAATAGCCGATGTCCTCCAGCACGTCCACCGTCAAACTTTTGCCCGCGCCGCTCAGGCCGGAAATGATGAGACAATCCATGGTGTTTGCTCCTTTCAAAGGATGTTCCGCAGGAACATCAGAAGAATACTGCAGTATTCGCGCAGATAAACGCTGACCGACAGCCACTGCAGAGGCACATCGGGCACGGGTGCGGAAAGGGTCTGAACGGCTTGATAGCCCTCCTGCTCTGCCAGCTTTTGCGCCCGGTACAGGTGGAAGCTGTTGCTGACCACCGCCACCGGCTGGGGCAGGTTTTCCCGCTCTATGATCTCTTTGGAGAAACGCAGGTTTTCCCGGGTGTCGGTGGCCTGCTCTTCCAGATAAATACGGCTGTCGTCGATGCCCCGGGCGGTGAGCCAGCGGTGCATGGCCTCGGCCTCGGTGATGGTCTCCCCTGCCCCCTGTCCGCCGGTGACGATGACCACCGCGGCGGGGTTTTGCTGCAGGTAGTCCAGCGCGGTCTGCATCCGGGCGATGAGGGTCAGAGAAGGCCGTTCGCCGTCCAGCCCCGCGCCCAGCACGATCACGGTCTGAGCCGTGGGGCTTTCGGTGCCCCCATCGTGGGTCAAAATCAGTCCTTCGATCCACACGAAGGACACCAAAAAGGCAAAAATCGCCGTAAAGGTTAAAAACTTTACATTTCTTGCAATTTTGCGAATTTTCGGGCTTTTATGGCGGCAAAACAGCAAAACTGCCCACACAAAGGCGCAAAGCAGCAACAGGCCGCCCACAGCGCACACCAAAAAGCCGATGCTGTTGTATAAATCTCCCATCAGCAGCAGGGCAAGGCCTGCCGCGCCGATAAAATACAGGGATTTGGGAAGGGTTTTCATTTCAAAATCTTCACTTCGGGCTCCAGACGGACGCCGAACTTGTCATAAACCATGTTGGACACCTGCTCCATCAGATCCAGCACATCGGCGCAGGTGGCGCCGCCCTTGTTGATGACGAAGCCTGCGTGCTTTTCGCTGACCTGCGCGCCGCCCACGGTAAAGCCCTTCAGTCCGGCGTCCTCAATGAGCTTGCCGGCAAAATGGCCTTCCGGCCGTTTGAAGGTACTGCCTGCGGAGGGCCATTCCAGCGGCTGTTTGTCCCGGCGGCGCTGGGCAAAATCGGCCATCTCGGCCTCCAGCGCTTGCTTGTCACCGGGCTGCAGACAGAAGGTGGCCTCGGCACACACCCAGTTGGGGTTTTCGGCATAAACGCTGTGCCGGTAGGACAGCTTGTGCTGTGCGCCCTGCAGGGTGCAAAGGCCCTCTTGGGTGATGCACCGGGTGGACACCAGCGTGTCGGCGATCTGTCCGCCGTAAGCCCCGGCGTTCATCACCACAGCGCCGCCCACCGTGCCGGGGATGCCCTGGGCAAAGGTCAGACCGGCAAGCCCTCGCTGGGCAGCCTCAAGGGACAGGCGGGACATAGAGTAACCGGCAGGGACAGTGACCCGGTTTTCCTCCCACCGGGGCTTGCCCTCGGGAGCACGGATCACCAGACCGTCAAAGCCCTCATCGGCCACCAGCAGATTGCTGCCGTTGCCGATGACCACCCACTTCAGGTCGTGACCCAATGCAAATGCCACCAGCGCAGTCAGCTGGTTCACCGTTTCGGGCAGGGCAAACAGGCGGGCGGGGCCGCCGATGCGGAAGGATGTATGTTTGGAAAGGGGCTCGTTTTCCCGCAGGACGATGCCCTCGTTTTTGGCAAAATCAAGGAGCTTCTGATAAGACATGACAAACCTCCTCAAGGCATAGTTGGTTACATTTTATCATAGCACAAAGAGCCTTTTTTGTAAAATAAAAAAGCAGGGTCTCCCCTGCTTTTTTTCATTTGCGAACCAGATTTTTATAAATGGCCGGATGGCTGTCGGGAATGGGAATGGCGCCCACGGTTTTTTCATAAAAGGGCGCGGGCTCGTCGGCCCAGCCGATGATGGCGTAGGCGTAGCCCATCTCCCACATGGAGTGCAGGCAGGACAGCAACAGTCCGGTGCCCACGCCCCCCTCCCGGCAGTCGGGAGCCACGCCGATGGGGCCGAAATAATTCTTGCAGGTGGCCTCGA
>CAZVRM010000038.1:0-11136 GCA_964629605.1 uncultured Oscillospiraceae bacterium | reverse complement strand
CGTGGAGACCATGAAGGGCGAGCAGTAAATCCACACAAAAAGACCGCCCATCGGGCGGTCTTTTTTATGTTTTGATGGGATCAATAACCCAAATCCTCTTTGATGAGCACCACTTCGCAGTCCGCGCCCATGGGAGCGCCCCAGAAGACCGAGAGCACCTTGCAGATGCGGTCGGGGGAGCTGCAATTGTAGCAGCGGTCGCCCTTGGCGGCGCAGGGGGTCTTCATGCCCAGCCGCTGGGCGTTCTTGGGTGCGGCAATATTTCTGGCACGCCACAGCGCCTTGTCATAGTCCTCGGCCAGCTTGTTTTTGCCGATGACGAAATAGACCTTTTTGTGACCGAAGATGCTCTCGGCCACCCGGTTGCCTGTGCCGTCGATGTTGATGATCTCGCCGGTCTCGGCCAGACCGTTGGCAGAGGTCAGGTAAACGTCGGTATCACGGGCCAGCATCCGGAGTTCATCCTTGGTTTGGTCTTCGGCGGGATACATATGCCACACCACCTTGTTGTTTTCCGAAAGGCGGTCGTACAGACCCATGTCCCGCAGGGTGATGGAGCCGCCAAAACCCACGGTGGTATTTTGGATCTGACCACACAGATAGTCGGCGGCCTGCTCTTTGGTGTCAAAAATGCTGACCTGATAGCCCAGCTTTTTCAGATTTTCTGCAACCTTGGTGAACATGATGCTTCCTCCTTACAGATCTTTCTGGTAAGCACACCGGGGCGTGCCTTCGTCACATAAAATGGTGCCGCAGTGGGTAAAGCCCAGCTTGTCCAGCGTGCCACGCATGAGGATGTTGTCCTGGTGGGTGTCGATGCGGATGGAGCCGCACAGTTCAAGACACCACTGGATGCACCAGCTGCCCAGTCCGGGCAGTTCCCCGTCGGTGGCGATGCGGTGGATGGTGCCGTAGGGGGTCTTGTCAGAAGCCCACGCGCCGTCGATGTGGGCATAGGTGGGGTCTTCGCCCCAAATCAGCGCCAGCACGGCGTGGAGCACCCCGTCCTCCTCATAAACATAGCTGCGTCCCAGCCGCACATCTTCTTCGATCATGTGTCGGTGGGGATAGCCGCCCGTCCACTGCTCAGTGTTGCCGCTTGCCCGCATCCGGGCGCGGCCTTTGTCGTACAGCGCCATGACGGTCTCCACATCCTCGGGGCGGGTCTTGCGCATTTTGCCCTTGGGCACAAATGCGGGCTTGCCGCCCATCAGCTTGAGCAGAGCGTTGCCGCCCTCCAGCTGTCCCAGCAGCATTTCGGCATCCTTCCGGGCAATTTCCCGCTTTTTGGGGCTGATGTTGGCCTTTTTGGCACGAATCAACAGGTTTTTGGGGGAATGGCTTAGGTCGATGAACTCCAGAACCTGCACGTCGTAGCCCCGGCTTTCCAGCAGCTTGGCTCGGACGGCATCGGTGGTAAGGGCGCAGAACCGCTCCTTGAGGATGCCGTAGGAGGTCACCGGGGGCAGGGCGGCGGCCTTCACCGCAAAGTTCAGCTCATGCTGACAGCAGGGCACCGACAGAATGTACCGGGCGCCCCACTCCATGGCGTGGAACAGGGCATAGTCGGTGGCGGTGTCGCAGGCGTGGAGAGTGATGACCATATCGGGCGCCTGCTGTGCCACATAATCCTTGATGTCGCCCCAGTAGAACTTCAGACCGTCGTAGCCGTACTTGGTCGCCACCTCGTTGCAGTGGTCGATGACATCCTTTTTCAGATCCAGACCAGCGATGTCGGCCTTTTTGTGGAGAATTTCGGTGATGTAATAGTAAACCACAAAGGTCAGATAGGACTTGCCGCAGCCAAAGTCAATGATGCGCACGGTGTCACGGCTGTCCTTTGCCAGAAGATCGTCCAGAAACTCCAGAAACCGGTTGATCTGCTTGAATTTGTCGTATTTTGCCTTGACGATGCGCCCGTCGGGAGTGAGCACCCCCAGATCCACCAGCGGCGGCACGACCATGCCTTCAGACAGAATGTACTGCTTCTGCCGGTTGTGGGCGGCGGGCACGGGGGCGAGAGTCTTGGCGGCCTGCTTCTGGAAAAACAGCTTGCCCTTTTTGGAGATTTTCAGACAGAACACCGCGCCCTGACAGGTGGCGTCCAGCTGACCGTATTGCTCCATCAACGATTCCAAACGATCGGCGGCCTGCTCCATGGGAACATTCTCATGGAAGGCCTGGGTCTCGGTAAACTTTTCCAGCTGCAGCACCTGCTGGCCTTTGACCTCCATGGGGCGGGCGGTAATTTTTTTATATTCCGCGCCTGTACGGGGATTGCTCACCGTCAGACGGAGGAGGGGCAGGGACAGGATCTCTTCCAGCCCCTGACGGATGGTTTCCACTTTGCTCATGCCATCACCTCGCCGATCAGGGTTTCTTCTTCATAGCCGGTGATTTTCACCGGGAGGATCTGGTTGTGCAGGTCTTCGCCCTTTGCCTTCACCAGACAATATTCGGGGATGTGGCCGGTGAACCAGCCGTCCTCTTCCTGCTCAAACAGCACCGGATAGACCTTGCCCACACGGGCTTCCAGATCCTTTCGCTCCAGCTCCCGGCAGACGGCAATGGCCCGCTGGGAGCGGTCGGCCTTGACGGCTTGGGTCAGCTGCCCGGGCATGACGGCGGCTCGCGTGCCTTGACGGCGGGAATAGGGGAACACGTGCACCTTGCCCAACCCACAGGAGGCCACGAAATCCAGACTTTCGGCAAAATCCGCTTCGGTTTCACCGGGGAAGCCCACGATGAGATCGGTGGTCAGCCCGCACAGGGGCATATACTGCCGCAGCAGGTCGCAGGCTTTTTTATACTCTGCTGCCGTGTAGTGACGGTTCATGTTCTGCAGGGTCTTGTCGCAGCCGCTCTGCAGGGACAGGTGGAAGTGGGGACACAGATTGGGAAGGTTTGCGCACCGGCGGGCAAAGTCCTCGGTGACGGTGCGGGGCTCCAGACTGCCCAGACGGATGCGGCAGGCGGGGGCGGCCTTGCACAAAGCCTCAATGAGGGTGATCAAGTCGGGCTTTCCGGGCAGATCCCGGCCGTAGGCCGAGATCTCGATGCCGGTGAGGACGATCTCCCGATAGCCCTCCACCTGCAGCTTTTGGGCTTCCTCCACCGCCAGATCAAAGGGCATACTGCGCTCGGGGCCACGGGCAAAGGGGATCAGACAGTAGGTGCAGAAATTTTTGCAGCCGTCCTGGATCTTCAGCAGCGCACGGGTGCGCCCGGACAGACCGCCGGCAGGCAGCAGGTCAAAGAGGGGCGGGGCTTCATGCCACAGATCCCGGACACCGTCCTGAGCCAGCTCTTCCACGATGGCGACGATGCGGCTTTTGTCGGGGGTGCCGATGACGGCGTCTGCGCCGCAGGCCTCCCGGGCTTCCTCGGCCTGCACCTGGGCATAGCAGCCGCACAGCACCAGCCGGGCGTCGGGATTGATTTTTTTGCACCGACGGGCAGCGTTGCGGGACTTCCGGTCAGACAGGGCGGTGACGGTACAGGTGTTCACCACGTACACGTCGGCAAACCGGTCAAAGGGAACGATCTCATGACCGTGTTCGGCAAAAAGGCGCTCCAGCGCCTGGGTTTCAAATTGATTGGCCTTGCAGCCAAGGGTATAAAATGCAATTTTCATCATAAATCACCAATTTATATTTTAGCCCAATGCCGCCGGAATTGCAATAATTCCCTGCACATTCGCATAAGAATCAAGCAAAAAGCTGTTTGGAGGGTGCGAATATGAGAAAATGGTTGGCGGGATTGCTGGTGCTGTGTCTGCTGGCAGTGCCTTGTTTTGCCGTGGAGGGGACGGTGACGGTAAGCGCGCCGTCTGCTGTGCTGATGACCATGGATGGGCAGGTTTTGTTTGAAAAGGACGCTCACACCGCCCGGGAACCGGCCAGCGTCACCAAGGTGATGACCATGCTGCTGGTGTGCGAGGCCATCGACAGCGGACGCATCCGGTTGGAAGACCCGGTGACCGCCTCTTTCCACGCCGCTTCCATGGGCGGCAGCCAGATCTGGCTGGAGGAGGGCGAGGTGCTGACGGTGGGGGAGATGCTCAAGTGTGTGGCGGTGGTATCCGCCAACGACTGCGCCGTGGCGCTGGGTGAGCATCTGGCAGGCTCGGAGGAAAGCTTTGTTGCCATGATGAACGCCCGCGCCGCAGAGCTGGGCATGGAGAATACCCACTTTGTCAACGCCTGCGGTCTGGCGGCGGAGGGGCATCTGACCTCGGCCTATGACATCGGGCTCATGTCGGCAAAGCTGATGGGGGAGCACCCCTGGATCGCCGACTATACCACCATCTGGCAGGACAGCATCCGGAATGGCGCCTCGGTACTCAATAATACTAACAAGCTGCTGAAAAGCTATCAGGGCATCACCGGGCTCAAGACCGGCTATACCTCCACGGCGGGCTACTGTATTTCTGCCACCGCCCAGCGGGAGGGATTGCCCCTCATCGCCGTCATCATGGGCGGGGAAAGCTCGGCATCCCGCAACGGCGACGCGGCGGCGCTGCTCAACTGGGGCTTTGCAAACTTTGCCGCCGTCACCCTGGGTGCAGACCAGCCGCTGCTGCCCCTGCCGGTGGAAATGGGCAGGCAGGACACCGTGGCGCTGGAACTGGGCAAGGCTGCCGCGCAGGTATTGCCCCGGGAAGGGCTGAACCGGCTGGAAAAAACGCTGGAGCTGCCCGAAATGCTGCAGGCACCGGTGGAAAAAGGACAGCAGATCGGGCAGCTGGTGGTGACGCTGGAGGGCGAAACGGTCTGTCAGGTGCCGGTGCTGGCGGCAGAAGGGGTGGAACGGCTGGGCTTGTGGGATGTGTTCCGGCAGTTTTTTGAATGTTTTTTCGCAGTGTAGAAATTTTTCTCACTTTTTTGGAAAAAACGGTTGAGTCATTCAAAAAATTATGGTATGATATTGCAAACTAAACTCCCCATCACCTTATAGGAGGAATTGTAATATGGTTAAAGTAATTCTGGGTAAGGCCGGTTCCGGCAAAACCAAGCAGGTCATCGACATGGTCAACACCGCCGTCACCGAAGAGTCCGGCAGCGTTGTTTGCATTGAGAACGGCCAGACCCTGCGTCTGAGCATTAAGCACGCCGTTAAGCTGGTTGATATTTCTGAGTACGGCATGGAGCTGAGCTACGATCATCTGTATGCTTTCATCTGCGGTATCTACTGCGGCAACTACGACATCACCCACATCTTCGTGGACGGCCTGTATAAGGTCACCGGTGATGATGACAACGCCAAGGCTCCCGCTCTGCTGGAGCGCCTGGAGAAGATGTCTCAGGAGACCGGCATCAAGTTCACTCTGACTCTGAGCTTGGCCGAAGAGGAAGCCTGCGACTGCATCAAGAAGTACCTGTAAATCGCAACCATTACACCCCGGACAGCCGTCCGGGGTGTTTTTGTGTCCCAAAACAGAAAATTTATAAAAAATCTATAGGAAAAAAACGCCGGATGTGATACACTGTTATCATGTATACGTATGTGAAAAAAGCCCTGCGGCTGATAGGGCTGTTGACCTTATTGCTCTGTTTGGGAGGCTGTAGCCTGCAGTTTGGCGACGGCCTTCTTTTGCTGCCCAAAGTGCCTGCCGAGTATGTGCAGCTGCAGCAGCAGCTCAACGAGATCCTGCAGACCGGGGCGGCCTATGCCGTGCCCGAGACCGGCACCAACCGTCAGGCGGTGCAGCTGATGGATCTGGACGGCGACGGCGCCCACGAGGCACTGGCCTTTTTCCGCACCGAAAGCGGCGCCTATCAGGTCTATGCCTTCCGGCAGGAGGGGGAACGCTATGTGCGCATCGGCATGGCCGAGGGCTACGGCACCACCCTGCGCGCCATCTATTATCCCCAGCTGGAGGGAACACGCCGTGGCCTTGCCATGTGCTGGGGCTTTGACGAGGGCGGCTCCTACGGCATGACGGTTTATGATTTTGCACAGGACGGTATGCGGGTGCTGATGGACATTCAGTACGCCGACGTGGTCATTGAGGACATCGACCGAAACGGCGCGCAGGAGATGGCCTTTGCCGTCCGGGACAGCGTCACCGGCCTTTACAGCGCCCGGGTCTATCAGTTCCGGGAGGATCAGTACCGGGTGCTCTATGAGGTGCCCATGTGTCTGGAAGTCCGTTCGGTGGCAAGTATGCAGTTCGGCAAGCTGGACGACCAGCAGGTGGGTCTGTATATCGACAGTCTGGCCACCACCGGCGGTTACGTTACCGATCTGATCTGGTACGACGGCAAAACGGCCTCCAACCGCACCATTGACCAAGCCAGCGGCTCGGGTGCAAAGACCTGGCGTCCCGGCTCGGTGTTCTGTACCGATGTGAACGGGGACGGGCGCATGGACGTGCCGGTGACCCACAGCTTTACCTTTGAACCCAACGAGATCGAAGCCCGCAGCCGACTGGACTGGCTGAATTACGACGATCTGGGGGGCGAAACGCAGGTGAGCTCCACCCTCCACCGCGCCAGCGAAAACTGGTATCTGATCTGGCCGGAAAGCTGGGGCGATCAGGTTCGCATCGACACCGTCAGCGCCGTCAGCCTGTCGGAGACCGTTTGTTATCTGCCCGGCGAGGGGGATTCCCGCCAGCCGGTGATGAGTGTTTATGTGTTTACCGGCAGCAGCCGGGAGGAGGATGCTGCCCTTTACCGGCAGCTGCAGGCGCTGGCCAGCAATGCCTCCGGCCTGTATCGCTGCAGCCTGTCGGACAGTGTGGATCCGGCCTATGGGCTGGACATTCAGCAGGCAAGAGAGCTTTTCCACACCATTGAAGTCAGCTGGAACGCCGAAGAGTATTAAAAGAGGGATATACAATGAACAAAAAAGCTCTGGTTTTGGAAGATGAAGACAATATTCGCGCCTTTGTGGTGATTAATCTGCAGCGGGCGGGCTATGAAACGGTGGAGTTCGGTCTGGGTGAAGAGGCTGCCAACTATCTGAAGGACAACAACGATGTGTCCATCGCCGTTCTGGATGTGATGCTGCCCGACATCAGCGGCTTTGATGTGTGCCGCCGCATCCGGGGCATGGGCAGCAAGATCGGCATCATCATGCTGACCGCCATGGGACAGGAAAGCGACCGGGTCACCGGCCTGATGACCGGCGCGGACGACTATGTGACCAAGCCCTTCTCGGTGGCCGAGCTGGTGGCCCGTGTGGATGCGCTGTACCGCCGCATTTGCGGTGCGGGCTTTCAGGGTGAGATGCTGGCCTCCGGCGAGTACGAGCTGGATCTGCGCTCCCGGGAGCTCAAGCACCGGGGCAAAAAGGTGGAGCTGACTCAGGTGGAATACCTGATCATGAAGACCTTTTTGGAAAATCCCGGAAAGGCTCTGTCCCGGGACAACATTTTGTCCATCGTCTGGGGCAAAAACTATCAGGGCGACATCAAGGTGGTGGACGTGAACATCCGCCGTCTGCGCCTGAAGATCGAAGAAGACGCCGCCCAGCCCAAGCATATCACCACCGTTTGGGGCTACGGCTATAAGTGGGAAGGCTGATCGCAGCCGAATACTCAGGAAAGCGAGGTGACCCGGCATGGCCGAAAACAACGGAAAAAAGCGTAAAAAAGGCCCGCTGGGTCGTCTGGGACTGGAGAGCGGCATCCGCCGCCGCTGGTTCATCAACAATATGAGCGTGGTCATTCTGATCCTGCTGCTGGTGGGGGCGCTTGTGGCCATGTTCTGCACCTACTATTTTTACGCCTCGGTGCAGACCCGTCTGGAGCGGGAGGCCGACACCACCTCCAAGTATCTCAACCGCTATTTCAGCTCCAGCTACAGCGCCTTTTACGAATACGGACGCAATCTGGTGCAAAGCTTCAGCCTTGCCGATAAGATAGAGATCCAGATTTTGGACGAATCGGGCAAGGTCATGGTGTCCTCCAGCGGTCTGACGGCAGGCTTCACCCCCGAAACCACCGAAATTGCCCGGGCGCTGGAGGGCGGACAGGTGGAGACCTATACCGGCTACGACCGGCTGACCGAGGAAAAGGTCATGGCGTCCACCGCGCCGGTATATTACCGCAGCGGACGGCTCATCGGCGCGGTGCGCTGCGTCACATCCCTGCAGGTGCTGGATGCCCAGCTGGGGCAGATCTATCTGTGGGTGATTCTGGGAGTGGCGCTGCTGGTGGCGCTGATTATCTTCTCCAACAGCTTTTTCCTGCGCTCCATTGTTGGCCCGGTGCTGCATATCAACGAATTTGCCAAGAAAATCACCGGCGGACAGTACGGCATCCGGCTGAACGCCGACTATAACGACGAGATCGGCGAGCTTTGCGGTACGCTGAACGATATGTCCGCCGAGCTTTCCCGGGTGGAAAAGACCCAGAACGACTTTATTTCCTCGGTGTCCCACGAGCTGCGGACGCCGCTGACCGCCATTGCCGGTTGGGCGGACACCATCGAAAGCTGTCTGGACGATCCCCAATTGGCGGCGCAGGGCTTGACCATCATCAAAAAGGAGACCCGGCGGCTGTCCCAGATGGTGGAGGAGCTGCTGGACTTTTCCCGCATCGAGGGCGGCGGTATGCGGCTGCAGACCGAGCCCTTTGACCTGCGGGGCGATTTGTACGACGCGGTGTTTACCTACACCGATATGCTCCAGCAGGAGGGGATGCGCATCGAGTACGAGGAGTCGGAGGAGCCCATCATGGTCTTTGCCGACCGCAACCGGCTCAAGCAGGTCTTCCTGAACATCATCGACAACGCCGGAAAATACGGCAAGGACGGCGACCGGGTGCAGGTGAGCGCCCGCACCGAGGACGGCAGCTGCATCGTCCACATCCGGGACTTCGGACAGGGCATCAAGGAGGACGAGCTTCCCTTCGTCAAGCAGAAGTTTTATAAGGGCAGCGCCAAGGGCCGCGGCGCAGGCATCGGCCTTTCGGTGTGCAGCGACATCATCGCCATGCACGGCGGAACATTGGACATCAGCAGCGTCTACGGCGAGGGCACCGACGTGTGCATCACCCTGCCGCTGTATCAGGATCATACCGTTGAATAAAGTAGGAGAATTATCTTATGTCTGAGAAGAAATCTTGTAAAAAAACCAGCATCGCCGGTCAGGCGCTCATCGAGGGCATCCTGATGCGCGGCCCCAAAAAGACCGCCATCGTCTGCCGCAAGCCCGGCGAGGAAATGGTGGTCAAGGAGGAGCCTACCGGCACCATGAGCCACGGTGCATGGGCGCGGCTGCCCGTCATCCGGGGCGTGGTCAGCTTCTGGGATTCCATGAAATTCGGCATGAGCGCTTTGATGTACTCGGCCGATTTTATCGACGAGGGCGAGGCGGTCGAGCCCTCCAAGCTCGACCAGTGGCTGGAAAAGCATTTTGAGAGCGAAAAGCTGGAAAAGGTCATGATGGGTGCGGCGCTGGTGTTCGGCATCTGCATCCCCATCGTGCTGTTCATCCTGCTGCCCACCTTTTTGGCGGGCTTTTTGGGCGACGGCCTGCCCCACATCGTCCGCAATCTCATTGAGGGCTGCTTCCGCATCTGCATCTTTTTGGCCTTTATTTATTTCACCTCCAAGCAGAACGATGTGCACCGCACCTATATGTTCCACGGCGCGGAGCACAAGACCATCGCCTGCTACGAGGCCGGCAAGGAGCTGACGGTGGAAAACGTCCGGGGCTGCTCCCGGCTGCATCCCCGCTGCGGCACCAGCTTTTTGTTCATGGTGATGATCATCAGCATCCTGTTTTTCTCCCTGTTCAGCTGGAGCAATGTTTGGGTGCGGATGCTGACCCGTCTGGCGCTGCTGCCGGTGGTGGCAGGCATCAGCTACGAGATCAACCGGTTCGCCGGACGGCATGACAACTGGCTCACCAACCTGCTGCGCAAGCCCGGTCTGGCATTGCAGCGGCTGACCACCGCTGAGCCTACCGACGATATGATGGAGGTGGCCATCGAGGCTATGAACCGGGTCATTCCGGAAAATGAGAACGAAGACAATTGGTAAAATTCCTGCCGCAAGGACCACTATGTTGGGTCCTTGCAAGGCATTTTGGCTCCGGCTGCTGCCGGTTTCGCCGCTTTTCTGCGGAAAAACGGCGGGTTAAGGTGTTTTTCCCCGGCGCATGTCCGTGGAAAAAGAGAATTGGATAAAGGCCTCCCGTGGGAGAGGCCGTCAGAAAATGAGGGGAAATTATGATCCGTACCATCAATGATATTTATCTGGATTTGCGGACGGAGTTCCGCCAAAAGGGCATCGCCGGCTATCAGATCGAAGCCCGGGAACTGGTGGCCTTTGCGCTGGATCTGGATTATGAGGAGTTTTACAACCGCCGCAATCAGTACATTTTTGATAAAGACGTGCAGCGCATCGAAGAGCTGAAGGCGCTGCGCTATTCCGGCGTGCCCCTGCAGCACATCACCGGCCGGTGGGAGTTTTACGGCCTGCCGCTGGAAGTCACTACCGACACCCTGATCCCCCGTCCCGACACCGAGACGCTGGTGGAAGTGGGCATCGACCTGCTGAAGGATCGGAGCAAGGGTCGGGTGCTGGATCTGTGCTGCGGTACCGGCTGTGTAGGCCTTGCCGTACTGAAAAACGTGGGTGACGGCATTACCGGCGTCTTTGCCGACCTGTCCGAGCCTGCGCTGGAGGTCACCCGCCGCAACATCGTCCACAACGGCCTGTCCCATCGCAGTCTGACCTATCCGGTGGATGCACTGGCAGAGCCCAGCTCCGTGCTGGGCAAGTTCCATCTGATCCTGTGCAATCCTCCTTACATCCCCACCGCCGAGATCATGACACTGGACGTGGAAGTGCAGAAGGAGCCCCACATGGCGCTGGACGGCGGCGACGACGGCCTGGACTTTTACCGGGCGGTCAGCCGCAATTTCTCGGCTGCCCTCAACAAGGGCGGCGCGCTGGCCTTTGAAGTGGGTCTGGGTCAGTTTGAGGACGTAAGTGCCATCATGGAGCAGGCCGGTTACAAAAATGTGCAGGTGCGCTGCGATCTGGCCGGCATCGAGCGGGTGGTCTGGGGCACCTGGGAGCCCAAAGAATGAGCTATCTGCCCGCCGACAACCCGGACTATCTGTCCCGGCAACTGATCACCTATCTGGGCAACAAACGCGCCCTTTTGCCCCATATTGAC
>CAZVRM010000037.1:0-11242 GCA_964629605.1 uncultured Oscillospiraceae bacterium | reverse complement strand
GAAATCCGTCCCTTCTCCCCGCGAAGCGGGATTTCATCACACAGTGATTTCATCCATGAAAATGGATTTCTTCCGTCCGCAAGGACGGATTTCATTGAAAAAAGCACTGCCAAAGCAGTGCTTTTTTCATGGCGGAGAGAGTGGGATTCCTTTTCTGCGGAAAAGCCACGGCGGTTGCGGCGTGCCACCGGCACCCCGCCAAGAGCCGCCTTTCGAATCCCACTCTACAAAGATCCATGCCCAAAAATGAAAAACACACCCACAAGGGGTGTGTTTTCATTTTTGGCGGAGAGAGTGGGATTCGAACCCACGGATACTCGCATATCGCCGGTTTTCAAGACCGGAGCCTTCAACCACTCGACCATCTCTCCAAAGTGAGCGGGGTTTATTGTAACACAAACCCCGCTTTGGGTCAATCGTGGATTTTGCCGGAAATCTCCGAAACGTCAATGCGCCAGACGCTCACCTCGGGGTACTGGGCCACATAGGCGGCGGCACCGGTGTTTTCCGGGGCATATTTTTTGCAGATGGCCAGCAGACCCTGCACCTTTTCCTCCTGCTGGGTGACCTCGGCGGCCTTGCCAAAGGCAACGGCACTCTCAAAGGCCACGGTGAACTCCTCTGCCTTGGTGCGCTGCTGCCGGACGGCAGACACGCACACGGCAGGATTTTTCCGCAGGCTGTCCAGCTTATAGCCCTCATTGGCGCAGTGGAAATACAGGCTCTCCCCCACCCGGGCAAAGGACAGGGTCACGCCGTAAGGCACGCCCTCAGCGCCCATCATGGACAGGGTCATGAACTCAGCTTTTTCCAGAATCTCCCAGGCCTGCTCCACAGAGGTGGCCCGGTCGGATCGACGCATTTTCCGCATCTTATTTCTCCTTCTTCAGCACTTCCAGGCCGCCCAGATAACGCTGCAGCACCTCGGGAACCTTCACAGAGCCGTCGGGCAGCTGGTTCTGCTCCACCAGAGCGGGCAGGATACGGCTGGTGGCCAGACCGGAGCCGTTCAGGCTGTGGACAAACTCCAGCTTGCCGGTGGCTTCCCGCTTAAAGCGGATGTTGCCGCGGCGAGCCTGATAATCACGGGCGTTGGACACAGAAGAAACCTCTTTGTAACCGTTCATGGAGGGAATCTGGATCTCGATGTCATAGGTGCGTGCCATGGAGGCAGAGCAGTCGCCGGCGGCCAGCTTGACGGTGCGGAAGTGGAAGCCCAGACCCTTCACCAGATTTTCGGCCTTGGTGACCAGCTCGTCGAAGGCAGCGTCGGAGCCTTCGGGGGTGGTGAACTGGAACATTTCCACCTTGTTGAACTGGTGGCCGCGGACCATGCCGCGCTCGTCGGCGCGATAGGAACCGGCCTCACGACGGAAGCAGGGGGTGTAAGCGAACATCTTCTGGGGCAGGTCGCTCTCCTTCAGCACCTCATCGCGGAAATAGGAAGCCAGAGCGGCCTCGGCGGTGGGCAGCATATAGTGGATGCGGCCCTCGGCGGTGGGGTTGGCGATCTTATAGACCTCGTCGGCAAACTTGGGGAACTGGCCGGCGGTGACGCCGCACTGGTACTCCAGCATATGGGGAGGCAGAATGAACTCATAGCCGTCCTGAATATGGGTGTCGATGAAGTAGTTCAGCAGCGCCCACTCCAGACGGGCGCCCATGCCCTTATAGATCCAGAAGCCGTTGCCGCCCAGCTTGACGCCCCGCTCGTAGTCGATCAGGTTCAGACCGGTGCACAGATCCACATGGTTCTTGGGCTCGAAATCAAAGCTGTGGGGCTCGCCAAAATAACGCAGAGGCTCGTTGTTTTCCTTGCCGCCGGGCAGCAGATCGCCGTCGGGCAGGTTGGGCAGACCCAGCATCAGATCCTTATACTCGGCTTCGATAACAGAAATCTTGCCGTCGTTGGCCTTGATGGTCTCCTTCAGAGCGTTCATCTCGGCAAAAATGGGGGCGGTGTCCTGACCGGCCTTCTTCATGGCAGGGATCTGCTTGGACACGGCGTTCTGCTTGGCCTTCAGGCCGTCGGTCTCGCTGACCAGAGCGCGGCGCTGGCCATCCAGCTCGATGATGCGTTCAATGGCCTCGCGGGCATCCTTGCCCTTGCGCGCCAGCAGGTCGATGATCTCTTCGGGATTTTCTTTTATGCGTCTAATATCCAGCATAGTTGATGTTCCTCCTAATATCGGTGTCATCCCGAGCCTGTCGAGGGATCTCCCGCTGTTTTGGGAGATTCTTCGCCCTTCGGTCTCAGAATGACCGGTCTTTATTTATCGGTGCGGATGCCCTTCAGCGCCTCACAGACGGCCTCCAGGTCCTCGTTTCCGTAATATTCAATGGTGATTTTGCCCTTTTTTGCCCCGTGCTTGATGGTGATCTTATGAGAGGTCAGAGAGGACATATCCCGCTCCAGCTGCTCCACATAAATGTCGGGGGTCTTTTGGGGCTTGTCCACAGGGGTTTTTTGCAGCTGTTTTACCAGCGCTTCGGTCTGCCGAACGGACAACTGCTGCTCGATGATGGTTTGAGCAGCTTTCAGCATGACCTCCTCCCTCTCCAGCGGCAACAGCGCCCGGGCATGACCGGCCGACAGCTGCTTGTCCCGCAGCAGACCTTCCACCGATTTGGGCAGGCTCAGCAGACGCAAAGCGTTTGCCACGGCGGGACGGGAGCGACCCACCCTCTGGGCGGCCTGCTCCTGAGTCAGACCCAGCTCCTGAGTCAGACGGCGGTAGCCTTCGGCCTCTTCCATGGGGTTCAGGTCTTCACGCTGCAGGTTTTCGATGAGCGCCAGCGCATAAGCGGTTTGCTCGTCCACGTCCAGCACGATGGCGGGGATCTCGTGGAGGCCTGCCAGACGGCTGGCACGCCAGCGCCGTTCACCGGCGATGATCTGATAGGTATCCCCTGTTTTCCGCAGGGTGATGGGGGTAATCACACCGTTTTCCCGGATGCTCTGCGCCAGATCCTCCAGCGCCAGAGGGTCAAAATCCTGTCGGGGCTGCCGGGGATTGGGTTCAATTTCCGACAAACGGATGCCGATGGGGGTGTTCTGTGCCGGGACTTCCTCGGCGAAAATGGCCTCCAGGCCGCGACCCAGTCCTTTTCCTTTTGCCATTATCGGTTTCCTCCTCGCTTGAGAAACTCTTCGGCCACGGCGTTATAAGCCATCGCGCCACGGGAGAGCCGGTCATAGGCGATCACCGGTTTGCCGTGGCTGGGCGCCTCGGAAAGGCGCACATTCCGGGGGATGACCGTCTTAAAGACCTTGCTTCCGAAATATTTCTTCACTTCCTCTGCCACCTGAATGGTCAGATTGGTGCGGCTGTCGTACATAGTGAGGACAATGCCCTCGATGTCGATCTGGGGATTGGAGGAGCGCTTGACCATCCGAATGGAAGAAACCAGCTGGGAGAGACCCTCCAAAGCGTAATATTCGCACTGCATGGGCACCAAAACGGTGTTGCAGGCGGTAAGGGCGTTGACCGTCAGCTGACCCAAGCTGGGGGGACAGTCGATGAACACATAGTCAAAATCGCCCGAAACGGTGTCCAGCACCTCTTTCAGCCGCCGTTCCCGACGGGGCAGGTCACAAAGCTCCACCTCTGCGGCTGCCAGACGGATGTCGGCAGGCAGCACGCTGCAGTATTTGGTATGCACCAAACAGGTGCTTGCGGGAACGCCGCCCACGATGCAGTCATAGATGCTTTTGCCCTCCTGCGCCGTGACGCCCACGCCCGAACTGGCGTTTCCCTGGGGGTCAAAGTCACAGAGCAGCACCCGTTTGCCCTTTGCGGCCACGCAGCAGGCCAGGTTGACGGCAGTTGTTGTCTTTCCCACGCCGCCTTTCTGGTTGGCGACTGCGATGATTTTTGCCATGGCGGAATCCCCTTTCTATCTTTTTCGGAATATCCTTATTATATACTTGTGCAGGCCGGATTGCAAGCCAATGTTTCACGGGAAACATTTTGTTCTGCGAAAAACACCCGTCGGTGGACGGGTGTTTCACGTGAAACGTTATGTGTTTTGCAGCTGTACTGCCCCGGTCACCCGGACGGTCAGGATCAGATCCTCGCCCTCCTGCCGCTTTTCCATCCGCGCCTGCAGGCCGCTCTCCTGCATGAGCCGCACCGCCCGATCCACCGTGTTGCAGAACAACCGGGCATCCCGAATCAAGCCCTGCCGCCGGGGTCGGGGTCTTTCGGCCAGCAGCCTCTCCACATAGGCCTCGGCCTGCGCCACCGTCAGTTTTCGCTGCCCCATATGATTGGCGGCCTCCAGCCGCAGCGCCTCCCCTTCCAGCTGCAGCAGCGCCCGGGCGTGCCGCTCGGTGAGCTGATACTTGCGCACCGCGTCGGTGATCTCCGGCCCCAGCTTGAGCAGACGGATCTTGTTGGCGACGGCGCTCTGGGTCTTGCCCACCCGGACGGCGGCCTCCTGCTGGGTCATGTGAAACTCCGAGCACAGCCGCCGGAGAAACATGGCCTCTTCAAAGCAGTCCAAGTCCTTCCGCTGGAGATTTTCCAGCAGCGCCATGAGGGCGCTTTCCTGATCGGACACCGAAACGATGTAACAGGGCACCACCGCCAGCCCGGCCAGTCCCGCCGCCCGCA
This sequence comes from uncultured Oscillospiraceae bacterium, assembly GCA_964629605.1. Lineage (GTDB taxonomy): Bacteria > Bacillota > Clostridia > Oscillospirales > Butyricicoccaceae > UBA4644. The sequence continues at coordinate 6,626 of CAZVRM010000037.1, read as the reverse complement.
GCCGCCGTTCTCCGGAAACCAGCTCGTACTCTTCCCCTCCGCACCGGCGGACGGTCAGCGGTGTGATGATGCCATATTGCCGGATGCTGTCGGCCAGACTTTGCAGGGCCTGCGGTTCAAAAATCTTTCGCGGCTGATGGGGGTTCCGCCGGATCTGCCGGATGGGGATGCGCCGGAACTCCTGTGTCTGTTTGCTTTGCTGTCGCCATGGCAATGCCATTTTTTCCACATCCTCTCCTTTTTTCTTAAGGATACCATCGGGAAATCGAAAAACCTGTCAGATGTGGTTGGCGAAAATTGGAAAATACAGGATTTTTGCAGTTTTTGGGAAAAGCGCCGGATTTTTAGCATCAATTACAAATAATTATATATCATTTTGATTCATTTCTCGTTTTAACGGAAAATTTTAATGCAAAACGACCTTGGCTTCACAAAAAAGAAAAATAAAAGACCGCCTTGCAGATACATACAGGTCACTCCGAGCCAGTGGTCGCACTGGCGTGGGAATCCGTCCTCTCCTCTATCGGAAACGGATTGCCACACCAGTCTGCGGACTGGTTCGCAATGACAGAACTGCATCTTGCAGGGCGGTCAAATCTTAAGGTTGGAAATTGTATTTTCGGAACTCGTGCACGGCGGTGAATTCCTCCACCAGCGCTTCCACCTCGGCGGGGATCTCTGAGGTGTACTGCCCGTTGATCACATAATGTCCGGTAGTGCTCATCACCGGCATGGTCTGCCGGTACTGGTCGTTCAGCTTGGAGAAGGCGGTGCCTTCCCAGCCCAGCTGTTCAAAAACCACGTTCATCAGATAACAGGGGGAAATGGTGGGGCCCTGCCCGCGGATCTCCCGGCCCAGCACCTCTTCGGCGGCCGGGTTGACCCAGATCAGATAATCGGTGGTCAGATAATTATAGAAGCCTTCCTCGGTGGACATATCCAGATTGATGCCAAGGTCGGCATAGACCTCCTTGTTGTTGCCCAGCCAGGGCTTGTGGTCGCCGTAGATCACCACCGCCACCGGACGCTCGCTTTCCCGCAGCTCGTCCAGCAAGGCAGTCATGCTCACATCGGCATCCCGGAGACAGCCCAGATAGTTGTTGAAGATGTTCCGGGAGGTGCCCTCCAGCACGCCGTCGCAATAATTGGAGTGGGGCCACTCGATATATTCCTCCACATAGGGGCCGTGACCCTGATAGGTCACATGGAAGCCAAAATAAGGAGTGCCGTCGGCGGTCTTTTCCCGGTACATATCCAGCACCACCGGCATGAGGATGTCATCAAAGGCCACCGTCCAGTTGGACAGGGCGGTAAAGGTGTCCTCGCTGTAGCGGTAGCGGTCAAAGCCCAGTCGGGTGTTCACCGTCTTGCGGTCGTAGAACCACTCGTAGCAGGGGTGACAGCCCTCCACCGTGTAACCCTGATCCTTGAAATACCAGACATAGCTGTTCAGGTCGCCCGATTCAGGCAGACCGCCCACATTCCACATTCCGGTGAGGAAGCACCGCTCGGTATCAATGGTACCGCCGGAGAAAATGTTGTCCACCAGCGTGCCGTAATAGCTTTCTTCCTTGATGGCGTGGTACAGATCGTAACAGCTCCAGTCCATGCCGGGTACGTCAAACACCGAAAAGTCGGCATAGGCCTCCCGCTGGAAGATCAAAAGGTCGATTTTCCTGTCCTCGGGAATATCGCTGTCTTCATACTGAGCCAGGATCTCCTCGGGAGTAGGCTCGGGGGGCGGCAGCTCTTCGGGAGGCAGCCCCTCCTCTTCCGGTAAAATCAGATCCAGGATCTCCTCCTGCTGGGTGGGCCCCAGCAGCTGATGCAGGAAGGGATACCAGAAGCCCTTTCCGATATAGCTTTCGGTCACCGAGAACCGGTTGACCCCGGTATCCTCCAGACAGCTGTCAAAAAAGTCCTCGCCCCGGATGGCAGGCTCCAGCAGCAGCAGGCAGATCAGCGGGATCCACAGCAGCGCCCGCCGGGGCTTGCCCCGGGTGAGCAGAAACAGCACCGCCGCGCCGCCCACCAGCAGCAAAATAGCGCACCACAGAGTGCCGTCGGGTGTGAGATCATAGCCTGAGGTGGCCGAAATGGACACAGCCTCCCGGAAATATTTCAGCAGATCGGGGGTCAGAGGCTCGTCCCGGAACTTGAGGACGTAATAGCCCGCCGCCGGGAAGCCCATGGTCACCAGCCCGCCCAGCAAAAAGGCCAGCCACGCCCGCCGCAGCAGGGGCCACAGCAGCAGGATCAGCAGCACCGGCGGCAGCAGATTGCGCAGCAGCAGACCGGGCACCGAGCAATAGACGGCAAAAAAGCCGCCATCATAGGGGCCATAGGCCAGACGGAGCGCCATCAGTCCCGCAGCCAGTGCGAACAGGGTCAAAAGACCGCCGTTCCACAGCCAAAAGCCGGTTTTTTTCCACAAAGACCAGTCTTTTTGCGGAAATTTCTCAAATAAGGGAGTTTGCAGGAATTGTTTCATAGAAATAACCTCGGAAAAACAAAACCGTGACCGGGCAACCGTCCGGTCACGGGGTTTGTTGGATCGTCTTATTTATTTGTTCTTCAGCAGATCGCGGATCTCGGTGAGCAGCTTCTCCTCAGCAGAGGGCTCGGGATCGGCGGGAGGTGCAGCCTCTTCCTCTTCCTTTTTCCGCAGGGCTTCTGCCTTGGCACGCATGGTGTTGATGACCTTGACCATGCAGAAAACCGAGAAGGCAATGATCAGGAAGTCCACGATGACGGCGATCAGGTTGCCGTACTTGATGGCCACCTCAGCGGCAGTCTCCACCACAGCACCGTCGGCGCCCACTTCGGTGACAGCCTCCTTCAGCACGATCTTCCAGGAGGTGAAATCCACACCGCCCATGAGCATGGACACGGCAGGCATGATCACATCGTTCACCAGAGAGTTGGAAATCTTACCAAAAGCGCCGCCGACGATGACACCGACGGCCATATCCACCACGTTGCCGCGGGAAATAAAGGTTTTGAATTCAGAAAAGAACTTTTTCATGAAAAACAGCCTCCAATTTGCAGTTTTTGACTTTTACAGTTAAATTATACCGATTTTTCTGTAAAAAGCAACCGTTCAGCCCATTCCCAAGGAGAAATATTTATGGTATGATAAGATGTGAAGAAATTTGCAATATCATGGGCAATGTGAAATCTCTGTCACTCCGAGGAGCGAAGCGACGTGGGAGTCCGTCGGCATGGTAAAACGGATTGCCACAGGCCTTACGGCCTTCGCAATGACAGAAGTGATTGGAGAAAGAACATTGCCGATAAAGGAGAGATTTTCATGGCAAGCACCATTGCGGCCTGCTCCAGCGGCAGTATGCCCTGTGCCATCGCCATTGTGCGCCTGTCCGGGCCGGATGCCTTCCGGGTGCTGGACGGGGTCTTTCAGCCCACCTCCGGCAAGCCGGTGAGCCAGCGGCAGAGCCGCCATATGCACTACGGCCGCCTGCTGGCAAAGGATGGCTTGACCATCGACCTGTGCCTTGCCGCCTGCTTCCCTGCCCCCAATTCCTATACCGGCGAGGATCTGGCCGAGGTCTATTGCCACGGCTCGCAGGCGGTGGTGGCCGCCATGCTGGATCACTGCTTTGCCCTTGGCGCGGTGCCTGCGCCCCCCGGCGAGTTCACCAAGCGTGCCTTTTTGTCCGGGCGGCTGGATCTGACCGAGGCCGAAGCGGTGGCCGATCTGATCCACTCCCAGTCGGAGCTGGGGGCAAAGGCCGCCGTGGCACAGCTGGAGGGCAGTGTGGGCTCCCGGGTGAAGGCCATCCGGGAAAATGTGCTGGCACTGCTGTCCCATTTTTACGCCGTGTGCGACTATACCGACGAGGATCTGGATCCCTTTGAATATGAAAAGGCCATCACCGTGCTGGAAGAAAGCCGCGCCGCACTGGACACCCTTCATGAGGGCTTCCGCCGTGGCCGTCTGGTGCGGGACGGTGTTCCCGTGGCCATCATCGGCAAGCCCAACGCCGGCAAGAGCTCCCTGTTCAACGCACTGGCAGGCTCTCAGCGTGCCATCGTCACCGACGAGGCCGGCACCACCCGGGACGTGCTGGAGGAGGTCATTTCGGTGGGCGGCGCGCCCATCCGGATTTTGGACACCGCCGGTCTGCGGGAGAGCGATTCCAAGGCCGAGCGCATGGGTGTGGAGCGGGCAAGAATGGCCGCCATGACGGCACACGCCGTCATCTGCGTGCTGGATCTTTCCGGCGAACTGACCCCCGAAGACCGGGAGGTTCTGGAGCTCATCCCCCTGTGCGAGATGCCCGTTCTGGTGCTGAACAAGACCGATCTTTGCGGCGCTCTGCCCCCTTGGACGGAGGAAGTCACCGCCATGCACCCCTGGAACGCCGTCTTTCAGCTGTCCGCACAAAGCGGACAAGTGGAGGCGCTGGCACAATGGCTGTCCGGGCTGGCGCCCAAGCCCCAGGAGGTGCTCATCACCTCGGCACGGCAGGCACATCTGCTGCAGAGCGCCTCTGACGCCCTGTCATCTGCCATCGACAGCGCCCGGGAGGGCATGACCGCCGACGCCTTTTTGATGGATGCCGAGCGGGCTGTCAACCTGCTGGGACAGATCACCGGCGAGACCGCCGATGCCGACCTTGCACACGAGATCTTTGGGCGCTTCTGCGTCGGAAAATAAGGAGGATTCCACTATGCATATGCCGAAAAGCAACACCTTCGCCTACATTTGCTGTATGCTGTTGGGCGTGGTATTTATCTATCTGGGCGCTACCGGACGTTTTCAGGATGCGCTGGGCAACCTCATTCTCATTATTGTGGGCGTGCTGATGATCATCGGTTACGCCATCGTCATTTACCGTCATCTGAAGGAAAAGAAAGAACAGGACAAATAAGGAGGACACCATGGCAAAGAATCTTTGGGAAGACGAAACTCCCGGTCGGGAGAACATCAAGTTTGTTTGGAAGTATTATGTGCTGGCCTTTTTGGGTCTGGGTCTGATCTGGCTGGCCCAAAAAGTCACCGCTCCCCTGTCCACCGTTTTTATAACGGCAGGCTTTATTTGTTTCCTTGCGGGTACGTTCCTGACCCTCTACTGGGATCGCAAGCGTAAGAAAAAACTGCAGGAAGAGGATTCCGATAAGTAATATTTTTGCGAAATATTGTATTTTGTATAGGTATTGTGATTATAGTTCGTAATATTTCTATAAAATTATACAGATTGGACGGTATTTTTACCCATGCTGGACTTTTTCGCCGGACAATATGAGATCATAGTGGTTGGCGCGGGACACGCCGGAATCGAGGCCGCCCTTGCCGCCGCAAGGTTGGGCTGTTCCACGCTCTGCCTGTGCACCTCGCTGGAGGGCATCGGCAATCTGCCCTGCAACCCCTCCATCGGCGGCACGGCAAAGGGGCAGCTGGTGCGGGAGATCGACGCTCTGGGCGGCGAAATGGCTCGCGCCGCCGACGCCACCTGCCTGCAGTTCCGGATGCTCAACCGGGGCAAGGGCCCTGCGGTCTATTCCCCCCGTTCCCAGACCGACCGGATGGCCTATCGTGCCTATATGCGCAAGGTGCTGGAGCAGTGTGACAATTTGGATCTGGCACAGGGCGAATGCGGCGAGATCCTCACCGATGAACAGGGCGCTGTCTGCGGTGTTCGCATGGTGGGCGGCGGTCGTTACGACTGTAAAGCCGTTATCCTTGCCACCGGCACATTTTTGGGGGCTAAGACCTTCACCGGCGAGGTGGTGCGTCACATGGGCCCCGACGGAATGTACTCTGCCGACCATCTGACCCCCTGTCTGGAAAAGCTGGGGCTGCAGCTGCGCCGGTTCAAGACGGGCACCCCGGCAAGAGTGTCGGGCAAGAGCCTTGATTTTTCCAAAATGACCCCCCAGCCCGGTGACGAGGGCGAGCTGGGCTTTGCCTTTGACCGCACCCGGGAGGCTGTCAACACCGTCACCTGCTGGCTGACCTATACCACCGAACAAACCCACGAAATCATCCGGGGCTCGCTGGAGCGCTCGCCCCTGTACTGCGGCGAGATCGTGGGTACAGGCCCCCGCTACTGTCCGTCTATCGAGGACAAGGTGGTGCGCTTCCCCGAGAAAAACCGCCACCAGCTGTTTCTGGAGCCCTGCGGCGGCGACAGCGACGAATACTATGTGCAGGGCATGAGCTCCTCCCTGCCGGAGGATGTGCAGCGGGCTTTTCTCCGCACCATTCCCGGTCTGGAGCAGGTACACATCCTGCGCCCGGGCTACGCCATCGAATACGACTGCATCGACCCCCTCCAGCTGGATCACACGCTGGCCCTCCGGGATGTTCCCGGCCTGTGGTGCGCCGGACAGCTGTGCGGCAGTTCGGGCTATGAGGAGGCCGCCGGACAGGGGCTCATGGCCGGCATCAACGCCGCCCGCTGGGTGCAGGACAAGCCCCCCTTTGTGCTCAAGCGGCGGGACGGCTACATCGGCACCCTCATCGACGATCTGGTGACCCGGGGCACCAACGAGCCCTACCGGATGATGACCTCCCGAAGCGAGTACCGACTGATCTGCCGGCAGGACAATGCCGATTCCCGGCTGATGCCTCGGGGACATGGGGTGGGGCTGATCTCCGACCA
>CAZVRM010000036.1:0-11335 GCA_964629605.1 uncultured Oscillospiraceae bacterium | reverse complement strand
CACCAGTCTGCGGACTGGTTCGCAATGACAGTGTTCTGTTAACCGAACGGCATTACGTTTCGGGTGCTCTTTTTCTGCGATAGAATGAGGCAGTATCTGGTTTTTGATGCATATTAGCATAAAAATGTACTGTAAACAGGCTGAAAAAAGATGTTTTCCTTTGAAAAAATTAACTCGGGTTAATGCTGAAAGCAAAAGAAACGCCTATAATAAATAAGTCATTGCGAAAACGGAAAGGTGAGTGCGCTTTTTGAGAATCGCAGATTTTTATAAAGATACATTAAATGTGCAAAATGATCAGATCGCCGAACATCTGGCAGAGATCTCACGTTTGGAGACACTGGAGAAAGGCCAGAGGGTCATTTCCATGGGTGAGACGATGGAAATGATGCCCATTTTGGTAAAGGGTGTTCTGCGGGGCTATATCGTAGAGGAAAACGGACGGGACATTACCGATTGCTTTATCTTCCGCAGAGGCGACGTGATCATGGGCACAGGAGATTTTCTGACACCCTCTCCGGTACACATTGAAACTATCACCGAATGTCAGGTGCTGATGGTGCCCCTGTGTGAGTTGATGCAGATGCTGGATCAGCCCGAATTGCTGGCCATCTATAACCGGCAGCTGGTGTGTGCGCTGGAACGCCAATGGCAGGTAAAGATGATGCTCTATCAGAGCGATGCCATGACCCGGTATCTGTGGTTCCACAAGCAGTATCCCGGTCTGGAGAACCAGATCACAGGTAAGCATCTCGCTTCTTTTATGGGCATGACGCCGGTGACCCTGTCCCGCCTGCGCCGCAGACTGCGGGAGGAAATGGCATAAAAAGGAACGCCATGGAGTGATCCATGGCGTTTTTTCGTTATTGCAGGAAGTCCAGAAGGGCTTCCTTTTTGTTTTCCACCTGTCCGTCAATGACGGCGGCTACCAAGGTGTCCAGCGCCTGACCGATGGCGGCGCCCCGATAACCCAGCGGCAGCAGATCCCCACCTCTGATGGCTAACGATGCCCGGTCAAAGCAGGGCTGCTCTTGCAGCAGAGCGTCCAGAGAGGACAACGTTTTTTGAAAGCGCTCCACCCGCAGATATTTGGGGTGCTGCCCTAAATTGTCGGCGATCTTGATGTGCAGCAGCGCCCGCAAGTCATCCTCACCCAATTTGCCCAGCCAGCGCAAAAGGCTCTTGCGGCTGTTCAGAATGTCGTGGTCGTGATAATAAATCAGCCGTACCACCCGATCGGTCAGCTCCCTGGAGCAGCGCAGCCGGGTCAGAGCGGACTGCGCCAGCCGGGCGCTTTCGGCGGCATGACCGTAAAAATGCCCGTCGCCCCGGAAATCAATGGAAAACCGGGCAGGCTTGCCGCAATCGTGGAGCAGCATCACCAGCCGCAGACAGGGATCGGGGGCGATGTGCGCCATGGTGTGCAGCGTGTGTTCCCACACGTCGTACAGATGGTGCTTGTTCTGCTGGTCAAAGCCGAACATGGGAGCGATCTCCGGCAAAATCACCGCAAAAATCTCCCGATACTGCCGTAAAACCTCCACCCCATGGGGGGCACAAAGGAGGGGCAGCAGCTCGGCCTGGATACGCTCCTGCGCCAATGCCTGCAACAAATTCTTTTGTGCCAGCATGGCGGCAGCCGTGTCCGACTCGATGGCAAATCCCAGCCGTGCGGCGAACCGCAGTCCCCGGAGGATGCGCAGCGCATCTTCGTCAAACCGCTTCTGGGGGTCGCCTACCGCACGCAAAATGCCATTTTGCAGGTCAATTTGCCCGCCGAAGGGGTCGATCAGCCCGGTTTTGGGGGAGTAAGCCATGGCGTTGACGGTAAAATCCCGCCGGGAGAGGTCCTCCTCGATGGTGTCCGCAAAGGAAACGCTGTCCGGCCGCCGATGGTCGGAATAGGTGCCTTCGGTGCGGAAGGTGGTGATCTCCAGCCGCATATCCTCCAGCACCGCCGTCACCGTGCCGTGCTGCAGGCCGGTGTCCAGTACGGTGATGCCGGACAATGCCTCATGTACCTGCTGTGGGCGGGCGGCGGTGGTAATGTCCCAGTCGCCGGGGATGCGCCCCAACAGACTGTCCCGGACACACCCGCCCACCACATAGGCGGCAAAGCCGGCAGTATGCAGTTGTTCCAGCACTATCCGTGCCGGGGCGGGAATGTCCAGAATCATGATAACCTCTTATTTCAAGTTGTAAAGACGGCGGAACTTGTCTTCCAGATAATCGGTGTAAACGGTGGGGTCAAAGTCGCCGCAGGCCTGCTTGACGATGTCACCGGGCTCCAGCAGGCAGCCGTACTTGTGTACCTTTTCTTTGAGCCATGCGGTAATGGGAGCCAGATCGCCCTTTGCCACATTGCCCCAAACGTCGATGTCCTGCTCCATGTTGCGCAGCATCTGAGCACCGTAAGCGCTGCCCAAAGCGTAGGAGGGAAAGTAGCCGAAGGAGCCGCCCGACCAGTGGGAATCCTGCAGGCAGCCGCGCTTGTCATCGGGAACCTCCACGCCCAGATATTCTTTGTAGAGGGCATTCCAGGTGGCGGGAACGTCCTTGACCTCCAGCGTGCCGCCGATCAGCTGCTTTTCGATCTCGTAGCGGATCATGACATGGAAGCAGTAGGTCAGCTCGTCAGCCTCGGTGCGGATGAGAGAGGGCTGCGCCTTGTTCACCGCCTTGTAAAACTGCTGGGCGGTGACATCCTTCAGCTGCTCCGGGAAGAAGCCCTGAATCCGGGGATAAATGGCCTCAATAAAGGGCAGGGAACGGCCGATGAGGTTTTCATAGAACCGGGACTGGCTCTCGTGGACACCCATGGACACGCCGCCGGCCAGACAGTTGTAGTCATAGGCGGGGTTGACGCCCAGCTCATACAGGGCGTGGCCGCCCTCATGGATCACCGAGTACATGGAAAAGGCCAGCTCAGTTTCGGCGTAGTGGGTGGTGATACGCACATCCTGACTGCTGAAATTAAGGGTAAAGGGATGCTCGGTCTCGCCGATGGTGGAGTGGTTTCGATCCATGCCCAGCACCTCCATCAGATAGTCGGAGAACTTCCGCTGATCCTCGATGGGATAGACCTTGTGCAGGAAGCTGTCGTCGATCTGCTCTGCCTGTCCGATCTCCCGGATGACGGGCACCAGACGCTCCCGCAGGGTGCCGAAGAACACGTCCAGCTTTTCCATGGTCATGCCCCGCTCGTATTCATTGAGCAGTGCGTCATAAGGAGCCTTTTTGGCGTCGTAATAGCCGGCAAACTTCCGGTTGAAGGCCACCAGCTTTTCCAGAACGGGCTGGAACAGGGCAAAGTCCGAGGTTTCCTTGGCACGGTGCCACACGTCGCTGGCCTGGTTCACCAGCTGGGCATACTCCATATATTCATCGGCAGGGATGCGGGACAGCTGGTCGTAATTGCGGCGCAGCAGCTGCACCTGACGAGCCTGCTCCTGATCCAGCTGCTCCTTCTGGGTCTCCAGATAGGCGATCAGCTCGCCGGTCTCGGCAGAGGAAAACAGCTTGTGCTCTTCACCGGCCAGAATTCCCAGCGCCACGCCGCGACCCTCGGAGGTGTCCCGGGGCGCCACCGTTACACCATCCAGATAGAGGGCGGAGGAGGCGGTGCGAAAGGCGTATAATTTCTGCTGCAGGGCGGCAAGCTGCTGCAGCGCAGTCTGTAAATCCATAGGTTACTTCTCCTTTACAAGGTTTTTCATGAAAATATTGTAGCATAAAGGGGTGCTTGTGGCAAGGGCGGCAGACCTTGCATATTTGTGCTGCTTGTGGTATGCTGTTTTATGATTTTACCACAGGAAAGCGTGAAAACCGTGAATAATTCTCTTGTAAAAACTGCTTTTGTCAAATCCCTGCCGGTGATGGCGGGGTATATCGTGTTAGGGATCGGCTTTGGCATCCTGCTGAATGAGGCCGGCTTCGGCCCTGTTTGGGCGCTGGTCATGAGCCTCTTGGTGTTTGCCGGCTCCATGCAGTTCGTAGGGGTCAGTCTGATTTCGGGCGGCGCGTCGGTGCTGGTCACCGCTATGACCACCCTGATGGTCAACGCCCGGCATATTTTTTACAGCGTGTCCATGTACGACACCTATAAAACAGCAGGAAAGCGCAAGCCCTTGCTGATTTTTACCCTTACCGATGAAACCTATTCTCTTTTGTGCGACGGAGATGCTCCCGTGGGCTGCGATCCTCATCAATACCGCCTGCTGGTGTCGCTGTTCAATTATTCTTATTGGGTGCTGGGCAGCTTTTTGGGCGGCCTTTTGGGACAGATCATCCCCTTTGATACCACCGGCATTGATTTCTCCATGACCGCTTTGTTCGTGACGGTGTTCGTGGAGCAATGGACAAGCACAAAAGAGCACCGTCCTGCCCTGTTGGGTGTGGGTGCCACCCTTTTGTGTCTGGTGTTGTTCGGACAGGACATCTTTTTGATTCCCTCCATGGTGGTCATCACACTGGTGCTGGCTGCCCTTCGACCCAAGCTGGAGGGAGGTGTGGCTCATGAGTGATACGGCACGCGCCATGCTGCTGATTCTTACCATGACGGCAGGTACCATGGCCACCCGTTTTCTGCCCTTTTTGCTGCTGGGGGACAAGCGGCAGACGCCGCCCTTCATCAGTTATCTGGGCAAGGTTTTGCCCTATGCCATCATGGGTATGCTGGTAGTCTATTGCCTGAAAGGCGTGTCTGTGACCCAGCTTTCGTCGGTGCTGCCTGCCGCGTTGGGCGTGGGCATCACAGCCGCCCTGCATCTTTGGAAGCATAACACCCTGCTGTCTATTTTGGGCGGCACGGTGTGCTATATGCTGTTGGTGCAGATGGTGTTCTGAAAGGGAGCGGTGTATATGAAAAAAGCCTTTTGTCTGCTGTTAGCCCTTTGCCTGCTGCTGGCAGGTTGCGGAAAACCCGTCCAGATAGATAAATCTCAAACGCCGTGGGTGGTGCCCTCGGAACTGGTGGGACAGCCCATCAAGGATGCGCTGCAGAAAGACTGGGATTGGTGGAACGGCCTGGGAAAGGATCAACTCTACTACAGTCCTATGGATGCCGCCGGAGGCAGTAAGTCCTTTGATAGTTGGGCAGACTGCGAAGAATTTGTGGGACTGACCGTACCCAATCCGCTGGAAGACTGCGACTGGCTGGAAAAAGGCACCTATGTGGGAATGCCCATTGGCTTTGCCGATGCGTCTCGCATGGAGGTCAACTGGTACGGTGACCAGGAGGGGCATCTGTGCAAGGTGACCCTGTGCGCCGGGTATTATACCGGTGATGTGCGGCTGCAGTTTTGGGCCAGTGTTTACGGTGAACCAATGGAGACGACAGATGGACGGCGGCATATGGGTGACGCCATGCGCTCTGATTATCTGGAACACACCGGCGGCACGGGAGCCTATATCTTGGAAGATGCCTACGGCTGCAACGGCACGATGGCAAAGGGCCACGTCCTGTACTATGTGAACGTGATCGGATCGGATGACCAGCCCGAAGCCGCACGGGAGCTGCTGGATGACATCCTTGCTCTGCTGGAAACGGTGGAAATGGAATAAAGAAAAAAGCGACAGCCGCGGCTGTCGCTTTTGTTATTTACCTTACAGTTCGGTCTTCCACAGGCCGTGCAGGTTGCAGTAGGCATAGGCGGCAACAGGCGTCTCGCGCTCCAGCTGGAACACCACCTCGGGAGCCTGGCCGGGCTGGATGAACTTGTACTGGCCGCCCTTGCTGGTCTGCAGCCAGACCCACTCGATCCAGTGTTCTTCCACCATGGGGTGCGCCACAGAACCCACGCTGACGATGACCTTGTCGCCGTCCACCTTGACCACGGGCTTGTGCTTTTCGCCGCTGGCTTCCACCGTGTTGGGGATCAGCTCGTTCAGGTTGGGGATGACCTTATCGTTGAGGGCAGCAGCCATCAGGCCGCAATCTTTGCACTGAAAGAAACGAATGTTAGACATAATTTTAATCTCCTTTTTGTGTTTTTGATGTGTGTTTATTTTAGAATATGATAATTAGATCAGATTGAGAAGCTCTTCCTCGGCGCGAACGCCGGTGACGCGGTTGGTGATTTCGCCGTTTTTGTAGACAACCAGAGTGGGGATGCTGAAGACCTTGTGCTGTTTGGCCAGCGCCATTTCTTCGTCTACGTTGACCTTGACCACCTTGATCTCGGGATGGTTGGCAGCCAGAGAATCCAGGATGGGGGAGAGCTGGCGGCAGGGGCCGCACCAGGTGGCGAAGAAGTCCAGCAGAACGGGTTTATCGGAATGAAGCACTTCCTGCTCAAAGGCAGCTTCGTTAATATGCAGAACAGACATTTTCTTTCCTCCTGTCGATGTGTTTCTTAATCTGTACCTAAATAGTATACTATTTTTCTGCATTTGTCAATAGCAATTTTAAGAATTATTCTTAAAATTTATCTAAAAGTAAAAAGACAGCAGCGCTGCCGTCTTTTAGTGTTTGTAAGGATTATTTTTTTATCCGTCGTTCGCCTTTTGCGGCAGAACGCAGACCGATCTCGGTGCCGTTTGCCATGCGGACGAAGTTTTCCCGGTGCTTATAGAGAATCACCAGCGTGCCGATCAGCAAAATACCTGCCAGCAAAAAGCTGTGGTGCACCCAGCCCAGATAGCTGGGAACCAGCAAAACGGTGGTGGTGGTGCCCACCACGATATAATCGGTGACCAGCGTCACCAAAACCACAATGCCCAGCACCACCAGCGCAAATTTCCAGTTGAGAGCCAGCGTCATGCCCACATAAGAGGCAAAGCCCTTGCCGCCCCGGAATCTGAGGGGCGCAGGAAAAATATGTCCCAGAACGGCAGCGATGCCTGCCACCGCGCCCACATTGGGCGGGTTGGGGAACAGAAGATTGGCCAACAGTACTGCCAGCAGCGCCTTGCCTGCATCGTGCACCGCCACCAGAATTCCGGCTTTCCAGCCCATAAGAATGGTGGCGTTGGAGGCACCCAGATTTCCGGTGCCGCCGCCACGAAAGTCCACTTTATGCAGTTTCGAAAGATAAAAAGCCATGTTGGAGCAGCCCAGCCCATAAGCGCCAAGTGCCACAAGCAAGTAACCAAGGCAGGTCATGTGGGTCACCTCACAAAAATTGCTTAAAACATTTTAACATATTTTTGCGAAAAAAGAAAGAAGAAGTCCGCTGATTTGCGGACTTCCTTAAAAAACTAATATTTTGCAGAGCATTATCGAAAGGTTCCTTCCTGCCAGCGGCAGATCCGGTGGCACAGGCTGTCGGCCTCCGATTGGTCATGGGTCACCAGCAAAAGGGTCTTGCCTGCCCACTCCTGCAGCAACAGCCGGGTGATCTGATCCCGGGTATCGGGATCCAAACCCTTCAGCGGCTCGTCCAGCAGCAGAATATCGCCGCCATAGGCCAATGCGCGGCAGATGGCGATACGCTGCTTCTGTCCGCCCGAAAGCTGGTGGGGATACTTGTCCCGGCAGTGGGAAAGTCCCGCTGCATCCAGCAGCTGCTCCGCACGGGGGAGGGTCTCGGGGCTGTCAGACAGCACCACGTTGATGTTTTCCACCGCCGTCAGCCAAGGGAACAGGGCAGGCTCCTGAAAAACATAGCTGACCTGGCCTTCCACCGTGACCTTGCCGGAATCGGGGGTCAGCAATCCGGCGATCACGTTGATAAGGGAGGTTTTTCCGCAGCCCGAAGGCCCCATCAGCGCCACATGGCTGCCGGTTTCCACCCGGAGGGAGCAGTCTTTCAGCACCTGCTGTCCGCCATAGGACAGGTTCAGTCGGTCGATGGTGATCATGCGTCCTCACCTCCTGTGGGATAGTGCTTGCCAAGACGGCCGATGGCAGCCATCAGCACCTTTTCGATGACCAGGCTGCACAGGATGACCATCACCGTCCAGGCGAACAGATCGACGGTCTCCAGATACAGCTTGGACTCATACAGCATTTTGCCAATGGACAGCGCCGGAACGGTAAGAACCTCGGCGGCGATGCCCGATTTCCAGGCCAGACCCAGCGAGGTGCGGCAGGCCGACAAAAAATGGGGCATGACCCAGGGGACATAGACCCGGCGCAGGGTGCGCCACCGGGAAAAACCAAAGACTTTTGCGGTGCGCAGCAGCAGGGGATCGGTGGTGCGGATACCGGCACACACATTGCCCCAAACCACCGGCAGCACCATCAACAGGACGATAACGGCAGGCAGCGCGTCCCGGCCGATCCAGATGAGCAGCAAAATGATAAAGGATGCCACTGGGGTGGACTTGATGATGGTCAGCAGGGGGGACAGCAGATCGTTGAGCAGCCGCCAGCGGCAGCAGACCACTGCCAAAACACAGCCCAATGCCACCGCCGCTGCCGTGCCGCACAGAATCCGCAGCAGGCTGGCCAGCACAATGCGCCAGAAAGCACCGGTGAGTACCAGCTGTCCCAATCTTGTCAAAACGGTAAGGGGTGCGGGCAGCAGCAGACTGCTGTCGGTGAGTTGGGCAGCCCCCTGCCAGACGCACAGCCAGAAGACCAGCACGATGCAGTTTTTCAAAAGTACGCGGGTGATCTTCATGCTTGCACTCCTTTACAGAGAAAACAGGGCGGATGACAACCATCCGCCCCGAAGATTTATTCGCCTACGTAGTAGAAGTCATCGGCAGGCACAGCGCCGCCAACAGAGGGCGCTGCCACCTGGAACATGGTATCCAGGAAGGCGCCCAGCGCGGGCTGCATATCCGCACCGGCGATAAAGCACAGGTTGCAGTTGGGGATGGCCTTCTGTGCCACGGGAGCCTGGGCAAAGATGCCGGCGTCCACGATCATCTGGGCGGCAGCGGCGGCGTCCTCGGACAGATAGTTGATGGAAGCCTCATACTCCTCCAGGAACTTGGCGATTTCGGCGGGATGCTCTTCGGCAAAGGCCTTGCGGACAACCACGCAGCCCTGCACCAGACTGCCGGCGGGATAAACGGCATCCCATTCGGCGGTCAGATCCAGCACAACGGACAGATTCTGGTTGTTGGCCTTGGCGATGGTGACCATGGGCTCGGGCAGAACGGCCAGCTTGACCTCACCGGAAACCACGGCGGTGCGCAGGTCGGCAGGCTGGGCATAGGTGTTGTCAACGGTGACGTTCACACCGGCAGCCTTGCAGATGGCATTGAAGATAAAAGTGGGGTTCTGGGCGGGCGCGTAGACCGTCTTGCCCTCCAGATCAGCCAGAGAGGTAATGGTTTCGCTGCTGTCGGCTACCACGTACAGCACGCCGCGGGTGTTCAGAGCCAGCACCTGAACGGCGCCCTGAGTCTTGTTGTAGACCACGCTGGCGGCGTTGGTGGGCAGAGCGGCGATGTCGGTGGTACCGTTGATCAGCGCAGCGGTGACGTTGCTGGCATCGGTCTCCACAGAGATGTTGTAGTTGAGAGCGGCAGTACCGGCGGTCTTGTCAGCGATCAGCTTGGCCATGCCGAAGCCGGTGGTGCCGTTGAGGGTCATGATGTTGATGGGCAGCTCGGTGTCCAGCACGGGCTCAGCGGGCGCAGGCTCCACAGGAGCGGGAGTGGGCTCAGCGGGCGCAGGCTCCACAGGTGCGGGAGCGGGCTCGGTGGTGTCGGTGGTGTTGTCCTGCGTGGGGGCGTCGGTGTTGCCGCAGGCGCACAGGCTCAGCAGCATGGCGGCAGCCATCAGAATGGCAAACAATTTGGTGCGTTTCATGGCAGAATACTCCTTTTTCTAAAAAAATAACCACATCCGAAAGATGCAGTCACGTTTCCAGGGCTATTCCGATACCAAAACGCAAAACTGTATCTTTCACCTCAATCGTAATTTCGGTGTCAGAAACGAAAGTGGTTTTCTGACTCTATTATAGCGGGCGAGGAAAGTTTTGGCAACCCCCATTTTGACAAGGAAACCACTCTTTTCGGCTGTCCGGCGGAATAAATCGCCAAAGTTCGGTCAAACTATGGGAAATCATCATTACGGAGGAGCCTATGTGTACTGCCATTACATTCCAGACCAAGGATTTCTATTTCGGAAGAACGCTGGATCACGTTACCTCTTATGCAGAAACGGTGACCGTCATCCCCCGCAATTTCCCGCTGCAATTTCGGCTTGGCAAGACAATGGAACAGCATTATGCCATCATCGGCATGGCCTATGTGGCAGAGGGATACCCGCTGCTGTACGACGGCATGAACGAAAAGGGGCTTGCCATGGCCGGTCTCAATTTTGTCAGCTTTACCCACTACGGATCGCCGGAGGAAGGCCGGGACAATGTGGCACAGTTTGAGTTTTTGCCATGGGTGCTGTCCCAGTGTGCCAATCTGGCAGAAGCCAAGGCACTGCTGGAGCGGGTGAACATCACCGATGAGGCCTTTAATGAGCGTTTTCCGCCCTCCCAGCTCCACTGGCTGATCGCAGACCGTACCGGCTCCATCACGGTGGAGGCAATGAAAGACGGGTTGAAAATCTGGGACAACCCGGTGGGTGTACTGACCAACAATCCGCCCTTTGATCAGCAGTTGTTTCAGCTGAATAATTATCTGAACTTGACGACCAAACAGCCCAGCAACCGGTTTTCCAACAAGGTGGATCTGAAGGTCTACAGCTTTGGTATGGGCGCGCTGGGGATGCCGGGGGATCTGTCCTCCCAGTCCCGGTTTGCACGGGCGGCCTTTACCAAGCTGAACGCCGTCTGCGGTGACGGTGAAGGGGAGAGCGTGGGGCAGTTTTATCATATTTTGGAGACCGTGGGTCAGAGTATGGGCAGTACCGACACCGGCGAGGGGGCGTATGAATACACCGTCTACACCTCCTGCTGCAATGGAGATAAAGGAATTTATTATTACACCACTTATGAAAATCACCAGATCACAGCGGTGGATATGCACCGGGAAAATCTGGATGGAAAAAGTCTGGTCAGCTATCCGCTGATCCGCAGCCAGAAAATTCAAATGCAGAATTGAAGAAATTCAATAAGAAGAGCGTGTTGCAGAATGCGCTCTGTCATTGCGAGGCCTGCGAAACAGGCCGTGGCAATCCGTTTTTTCGCGCAGGAGTGTACGGATTCCCACGAAAAAAGCCGCTCTCAGGCGGCCTTTAGGCAGCGTTTTTGCTCGGAATGACAGGGTATTTGGCATTTTGCAACGCGCCCTTTGTTTATCGTCAGCGGCCTTCCGGCCGCCGCGCGTAGTCGCGCGTGCCATTTTCACGGATTCATTCCGTGAAAATCCTATGAAATTCTCCCAGGAATCCAATAAGAAAAGCCAGTCCGCAGACTGGCTTTTCTTATTGGAGCTGGTGACGTGACTTGAACACGCGACCTGCTGATTACGAATCAGCTGC
>CAZVRM010000035.1:8157-11566 GCA_964629605.1 uncultured Oscillospiraceae bacterium | reverse complement strand
ACGGCGAGGCCGTCAAGCAGGGCCGCGCCCGGTCGGACGCCGATCCCATGAGCTATTTCGTGGACGACGAGAACTCCAAGAACCTGTTTTTGGGCTATGCCGTGGCCGCCCTGCGGCTGCAGGAGCAGCTTAAGGAGCAGAACATTCCGGTGGATGCCGACCATCCCCTGCTGGTGACCATTCCCTGCGGCGTAGGCGGTGCGCCCGGCGGCGTGACCTTCGGCCTCAAGCAGGTCTTTGGTGATAATGTCCACGTGATCTTCTCCGAGCCTGTCCAGTGTCCCAGTATGCTGGTGGGTATGGCCACCGGCCTGCACAGCAAGGTTTGCGTGCAGGATGTGGGCCTCACCGGTCTCACCGAGGCCGACGGTCTGGCCTGCGCTCGCCCCTCTGGCTTTGTGGGTGGCGTGATGGAGCCTTTGCTGGCCGGCGAGGTCACCATTTCCGATCCCAAGCTGTATATCTTTATGCGGGCCCTGCTGGAGAGCGAAAACATCTTCCTGGAGCCCTCGGCCTGTGCCTCTTTCCAGGGCCCGGTGGAGTGGCTGAAGGCAGATGAAGGCAAAGTCTGGTGCGAAAAACAAGGCCTGACCGCCGAAAAGCTGGCCAACAGCACCTTCATCGCATGGGCTACCGGCGGCGCTCTGGTGCCTGCCGATATCCGGGCAGCTTACGAGGAGATGTATTTGTAAAAGAGTTGTTATGGTACAAGAAAAACAACTACCTTAGGGGAGAAATACGCAGATACTTCTATAAACTCGGAAATAGCAAACTACGAGGAGCTTTGCTGGTTATGGCGCGAGATTAAAGACTTCGGCTTTTGGAAGGCGCTGGGCTGCGGTAGGGTAGAATGAGTACCCAGCTTCGCACCTAAAAAAGGCTGAATAGCACCTGTTGAGCGGCATCCTGTGGCATAGAACATAAGAAAGGAACAGAACTATGATTGACTTCCGACCTTTTGATGAACAAGGAAATATGATTCGATCGGGTCGCTCCTGCACCGGTAAAAAAGGCGTGGTTTCGGCTGGTCGAGCCGAAGCGGCTGACATTGGACGAAATATTTTGCAGCAGGGAGGCAATGCCATAGATGCAGCGGTGGCTACCGCATTCGCCCTTGGTGTCTGTGAACCGGCTGCCAGCGGTATTGGCGGCGGTGGATTTATGCTAATTCGCGATGGAAAGACTGGCAAATGTACTTTCATTGATTTCCGTGAAAAGGCTCCCGCAGCTGCCACTCCCGATATGTTTACACCGGTGAAGCCGGGCAGCAGCAAATCTGTAGGTGATGAAAAAGTACACGGAGGGAAAGCGGTTGCGGTTCCCGGCGATGTGGCCGGTTTGCTCTACGCCCTGGAGCATTACGGTACCATGGCGCCGGAACAGGTTGTTTCTCCCGCGGCTGAACTGGCACGGGAAGGTTATGTGGTGACGCCCTATCTTCACCTCGATATCAAGAACCACAAAGAACAACTGCAAAAGTACGGCGATGGCTGGAAGATTTATCTGCAGAACGGACAGCCTTACCCGGTGGGTAGTGTCATCCGCAACCCAGATCTGGCTGACACGCTGGAAAAGATTGCACGAGACGGTAGAGATGCTTTTTATAAGGGTGAAATTGCAGACAAGATCATCCGCTTGGTGCAGAAAAATGGCGGTGTGATGACTCATGATGATTTAGAACAGTTTAACGTCCGCTTGCAGGAGCCTGTGCGAGCAACCTATCGGGGGTATGAAATCATTTCTTCACCGCTTCCGTCTTCGGGCGGTATTCACATCGCCCAAATTCTTAATGTTTTGGAAAACTTCGACGTGACGTCTATGGAGGTCAACAGTACAGAGTATATTCATCTGTTCTCCGAAGTGTTCAAAATGTGCTACGCTGACCGGGCAAAATATCTGGGCGATCCGAACTTCATCGACGTGCCGCAGAATGGCCTGCTCAGCAAGCCTTACGCAAGAGAACGGGCACCGCACATCGATCATACTTGCTCTCAAAAAATCGCTTATGGAGATCCCTGGAAACACCAAAGTTCCTCCACAACCCACTTTTCCATTGCGGATAATGATGGAAATCTGGTGGCGGTCACTCGTACCATCAACTGGATGTTCGGCTCCTGTCTGGTGCCTGAGGGAACTGGCTTTTTGTTGAATGACAATATGGATGATTTCTCCATGGATCCCACTTCGGTCAACGCAGTGGCTGGCGGAAAGGTACCGCTATCCTGTATGTCTCCCACTTTTATTCTGAAAGATGGCAAACCCTTTGCAGTGTTGGGTAGTCCCGGCGGCATTCGTATTATTTCCTCCATGGTACAGGTCATTTCCAAAATGATTGATCATGGCATGAGTCTTGAAGATGCCATTGCCAGTCCCCGAATAGGCGACGATCAAAGGGATCTGCTGATTTATGAAACCCGCATTCCAGAAAGTGTGATCGAGGAACTGAAACAAAAGGGACATCCTGTTCAGGCGTATAGTGATTGGGACCGGATTATGGGTAGTGTTAACGGCTGCATGATTTTGGATGACGGCACTCTAATAGGCGCCGCCGATCCCCGCCGAGATGGTCTGGCGCTTGGCATATGATAGTAGAACAGCTACATATGAACATATTCCTGGAAACGACAGCGGTTTGCGACCTGTCATGGACCTTTCGACAGTTATCGTCCCTCCTTTTCCGCTGCCGTTTCCTTCCGCTCAAAATACAGAACAGCAATTATTGTGTATGTATATGATGATGGGCATTTCCACAATTACTTTGGATTACCTGAGCACCCGCAAAAAAAGAAAAAACCGGAAAACTCCGGTGTTAATATATTTGAAATTCATTACCCAAAAGTAATGGAGAGAATAGTAGCAATTTAAAAGATAATACACACATAATACACACGAAAAATGACCCACATCCTGCAATTACAGGGTGTGGGTCACTTTTCTTCGTTCTTGGTATCTAACATCATTGTAAGGGAGGCGTTCACATGAAAATCTTTGTTACATCCGATGTCCATGGCAATAGAACAATCATGGACAAACTGAATACTGTTGCCGCAGATGTTGACCTCATCCTTGTGTGCGGTGATATTGGAGGTAAGGATGGCAGAGGAAAGACCTTCCGGCAGTTCTCCGAGTATCAGAAGCGGGATGCTGATCATTTATCCTCTGTCCTAAAGGGCATCAAGACCGAGAGCCGCTTTATTCTGGGCAACGATGACTGGTTTGAATATGAAGACAGCCGTTATCTTCAGAAGGCGGAGGTCATCGGTGACTTGAACTTCATCCCCTTCGAGTACGTCCTGCTAACACCCTTCAACACCAACCGTGAGGTCAACGACAATAAGTTGGAATACGAACTGGGTAAACTCAACGCGGATAGCAACACCGTCATGGTTGCACATACGCCGCCGTTGGG
>CAZVRM010000035.1:1585-8147 GCA_964629605.1 uncultured Oscillospiraceae bacterium | reverse complement strand
GCTGGTGACATTCTTTACAACGGAAGTCGCTGCGGCAGTCGCTCCGTCAGAGAGTGGAGCGAGGAAATGCAGCCTAAGCTGTGGCTCTGCGGACACATCCATGAGGACAATTCCGCTATATGGATTGGCGATACTCTGGTGCTCAACTGCGCCTGTAGTTATCCGGACGGCGTTCTTCGGGGATGGATCGTGGACACCGATACTATGGACTATGAAGCTGTTGAGATTTAACCTACAAACGACGAAAGCCCGAGGCATTGCCTCGGGCTTCTGTGACTCATGGCGTTGGCAGCGATAAGTACCCATGTGCACACAAAATGTTATAAAAGTGTGATTGTGATACCACAAACCCCTTATAATTATGTGATTGCAACATTCTCGCTACCTATGTAATGATGGTAGTTGAGGCGGGAATTAGAAGGCATTGTGTATGAAACAGTCAGGCCTACCCAAGGTGCGGGTAGGCCTGTTTTTCACTGTTCGGTGGCTGTCAAAAACGCTGTTTTTACGCAATTTTGTTAAGTTTGTGGTAAGGTGATGTACGAAAATCCCGCTAAATCCCTGTATTTGCAAGGGTTTGCGGCTGTGTTCGTATATTGCCGTGGCATACAAATAAAATCCTCGTCATATCAGTCCTCCAAAATCAGGCTGATGCCGTATTCCAGGGTCGCGTAATCCAGCGCAGAGTTGGCACCGGCTACTACATAACCTTCTTTATCAATAAAATAAGTGGCAGGAATACCCACGACACCATAGGCCATGGCACCCGAAAGCTGGGTGTCAAAATACACCGGAAAGGTGTATTCGGTGGTGGCGAGGAAGCTCTTGGCCGATTCCACCGTTTCCTGGTTGTTGTCGGTCAGATTGATTAGCAGAAATTCCACCTGCTTACCATAGGTCTCCCAGGCTTGCTGGAAGGCAGGCATTTCGCTCTTACAGGGGCCGCACCAGCTGGCCCAGAAATTGACCACCACCGGCTTGCCGATAAAGTCGGACAGGCTTACCGGATTACCGTTCTGATCTTCTGCGGTAAAGTCAGGCGCCGCCACCGGCGGCTTTTCCTGGCTGTCGGAGGGGGAATCCTGAGCATCCTCTTGCGGGGACTGTTGGGCGGTGGTTATGGGATCTGCGCTAAACTGAGCGCTCAAATCCTCGTAAAAAACGGTAGCTACTGCCAGCAGAGCAACCATGGCAAGGCCGACAACCAGTAAAATCACTTTGTTTTTCATAACGTCTCCTTAGCTCAGCAGCGTCAGCAGTCTGCCCAGCAGTCCGGTAGCCATCAAAATGCCAACCAGAATCAGCAGACAGCCGCACAGCTTGTTGATCGTATCATAATGCCGCTTGATAAAATCAAAGGCAGAGCGCAGCCGGTCGATGAGGACAGCACTCAGCAAAAAGGGGATGCCCAGACCGGCAGAGTAGCACAGCAGCATCAGTGTGCCTGTCAGAACGCTGCCCTGCTGAGAGGCCAGCATGAGCGCCGAGCCTAAAAAGGCGCCTACGCAAGGGGTCCAACCAACCGAAAATACCAGACCGAACAGGGCAGAAGACCAGAAATTCAAATCAGAAGTGTCTACCTGCCGCTGGCTGCCCCGGAAAAGATTGAGCCTGATCACGCCCAAAAAGTTCAGGCCGAAGAAGATGACGATCAGACCGGAAATCACATTGACAGCTGTTTGATAGCGGGTGAGGAAGCTGCCTACCGTGCCGGCAAGTGTACCCATAGCCACAAAAACCACTGTGAACCCCAGCACAAAGCCAAAGGCGCAGGTGAGGGTGCGTTTTAGCGTACGTTCCCGGCCGCCGGCAAAATAGGAAATATAAATGGGCAGCATGGGCAGCAGACAAGGAGAAATGAAGGTGATGATACCTTCCAGAAAGGAAATCAGATATTGCATGAGATCATCCTTTTGATTATTTTTTTAACAGAATAACGGTTTTTCAGGGAAAGTTCAACCAGAATTTATTGTAAATGCACCCCCTTTTTGATATGATAAAACACAATACAGGGTTTGTCCATATGTAGCGATAGAAACTTTATAAATGAACAGATCTATGTAAAAATGTATCTGGGTAAATATTTAGATTATTATTGGAGGATTCCATGGTTCGCATCGTTACCGACTCTGCTGCAGACTTTTCGCCTGCCGAGCTGGAACAAAAGAAGATTATCTGCATCCCGCTGAAGGTTCTGTTTGGCGAGATGGAATATGAGGAAAATATCAACCTGTCCAAAGATCAGTTTTATGAGAAGCTGCTGGTCTTTGATGGGTTCCCCAAGACCTCTCAGGCGGCACCTGCCGTGCTGGCCGGTCTGTTTGAGGAAGCAAAAGCGGCCGGTGATGAGATCATTTATTTCACGTTGTCCTCTGCCCTCAGCGGAACATGGCAGAGTGCCATGTTTATCAGAGAAGATGCAGGTTATGACAAGGCCTTTGTGGTAGACAGCCGCAATGCCACCGGCGGTCAGCGCATGCTGGTGGAGCACGCCGTTCGCTTGCGGGATGAAGGCAAGTGTGCGGCGGAGATCGTAGCCGAGGTGGAGGCTCTGCGGGAACGCATCGTACTGTACGCCTGTATCAACACCCTGGAGTATCTCTATCGGGGCGGAAGAATTTCCCATCTGTCCTATGCCCTGGGAACGCTGGCACAGATCAAGCCCATCATCCATGTGGATCATATGGGTCGGGTGGATATTCCTGCCAAGGCCATGGGTATGCGTAAGGGCATGGAGCATTTGTGCAAGCAGGCCGATGCCAAAAAGCCCGATCCCGATTATCCGCTGTATGTGATGTATACCAATGACCGCTCGGTGGCAGAAACGCTGGCCGTTCGACTGGCGGAGCACGGCCATGCAGTGCATCCCGACAACATCATTCAGGTGGGTGCAGCCATTGGCAGCCATATCGGCCCTGCGGCTTGTGGTCTGGTGTATGTGGGAAAATAATCGGCATATTTCAAAACGGAATTGCATATAAAAAGGACAGCTTGGTGCTGTCCTTTTTTGCTATCGTCGGCCATCGGCGCGGGACAGTTCGGAATAGACCGGTGTGGCCATGCCAAAGCCACCGGAAACCGTCAGGATCTGACCGGTGGTATAGGCCGACTCATCGGAAGCAAAGTATACCGCAGCGGCTGCCATCTCTTCGGGCAGTCCCATGCGCCCAAGGGGGATGTGCCGCACAAACAGCTGGCGGAAGTGGTCACTGAGCTTTTCTTTTACCGAATCGGTCGCTGTCATGCCGGGTAAAACCGCGTTGCAGCGGATGCCGTTTTTGGCCTCCTGCACGGCGATCAGACGGGTCAGATAATTGATGGCTGCCTTGCCGGTGCCGTAGCCGATCTGGGAAACATCGGGCACCTGTCCGCCCACCGAAGAAATGTTGACGATGCTGCCGCCGCCCTGCTTTGCCATATGTCTCGCCGCTGCCTGTCCTGCACAGAAAACGCTGCGCAGGTTGAGGGTAACGGTGTCCAGAAACACCTGGGGATCGGTGTGGGAAAAGTCCAGATCTCTTTGCGGGTCGGAGGTGCCAAAGTTGTTGATCAGCACGTCGATACGCCCGCAGTCCCTTACCGTGTCTTCAACCATGGAAGAAAAGCTGTCGGGTATGGAGGCATCACAGAACACCGTGCGAACAATGGAGCCCTCCCGGCTCAGCTGGCGGGCGATCTCGTCAGCCCGGGAAAGATTCCGGGCGGCAAGATAGACCCGTGCGCCCTCTTTGGCACAGGCCTTGACACAGGCCAGACCGATACCGCGGGTGGCTGCGGTGACCAGTACGACTTTTTGTTGCAGTCTCATAAACAGGCTCCTTTTTAAAAGATACCGATAGTATGTGTCACCGTGATGGGTTTATGGATCAAAAAGCGAAAAATATCGGTCGCTACCGGGCGAACACAAGAAAATCAAGGGAAATTTTTGATAGCGCTTGACAGGAAAGATTTGTCAGTTTATTATCTAAATATAAAATTGATTGTGTAGATAGATAGAAAAAATCAATAATTGTTGGATGATTGATTTGGGAGAGATCGCGTGTGCGGCGCCGAAGAGGCAATACTTTCAGGCAAAAGGACCGGGTCAGGACAACACTCTGTAAAGTACAACAGTACGCCCAAGGTGCAACCTGCCAGCGCGGCAGGAAATCTCTCAGGCTCGAAAACGGAGGCACAAACCGTCCCAAGGATCGTTTGTGCCTTTTTGTACCGGAAACGGAGGGAATGCGATGGAAGAGTTCCATTTGCCCGCTGCATTTGAGGAATATTCCGATGCCAGAAAGGCCGGCTTTTTGAAGGTAAAAGCCGCCAAAGAGGCCGGAAAACAGGTGGCGGGCTGTTTTTGCGCCTTTACGCCGCTGGAGATCCTGGATGCCGCCGGATTGCTGACCGTCAGCCTGTGCGGCATGAGCCCGGAAACCATTCCCGCAGCGGAGACCCAGCTGCCCCGGAACCTGTGTCCGCTGATCAAATCCAGCTATGGTTTTTATCTCACCGACAAATGCCCCTACACCTATTTTGCCGACCTGATCGTGGGGGAGACCACCTGCGACGGCAAGAAAAAGATGTACGAGCTGTTGGGGCAGGGCAAAAAGACCTATGTTCTGCATCTGCCCCAGGGAAGGGACGTTCCTTACGCCCGGGAAATGTGGATCGCAGAACTGCGCAGGTTCATCGCCTTTCTGGAAGGGGAACTGGGCGTTTCCATCACCCGCGAAAAGCTGAAGGCGGCCTGTGAAAAACGCAACGCCCTGCGGGCGGCTCGCTGTCGGCTGATGGAGCTGCTGAAGAAGGATGCTCTGCCCATTTCCGGCACCGAGCTGTATACCTTTTTGGACGGTATCGGCTTCCAGTTTGATCTGGAGGATGCCATCGCGAAAACCAATGCTCTGGCAGAGGCGCTTTCGGTACAGCAAAGTGACAGAGTCACGTTCGGCGGCAAGCGGATTCTGGTCACCGGCTGCCCCATCGGCGGCGTATTCCAAAAGGTGGTGGGGGCGGTGGAACGAGCCGGCGGCAATGTGGTCTGCTTTGAAAATTGTTCGGGCATCAAGCCTGCCCGCTGCATGGTGGACACCGAAGCCGACGATCCGGTGGAGGCCATTGCCGACGCTTATCTGGACATCGGCTGCGCCGTTATGACGCCCGACAGCAGACGCTTTGAAAAGCTGCCCGCCTTAATCGAGGAATTCCGCGTGGACGGGGTGCTGGACGTGGCGCTGCAGGCCTGCCACACCTATCTGATCGAAGGCCGTTCCATCCGGGCGATTTGCAAGGAAAAGGGCGTGCCCTATATGGCGCTGGAAACCGATTATGCCACTGCCGATGCAGGCCAGATCGACACCCGCATGGCAGCCTTTATCGAAACACTTGGAGAATAAAAGAAAAAGAGGGAAAATCCATGAATATCAGTCTGAAGCAGCTTGAAATTTTCGTGACCATCGTGGAATGTGGTAACTTTACCGAGGCCGGACGACGGATGTATCTGGCCCAGTCCACCGTCAGCAGTCATATCAGTGCGTTGGAGGAGGCGCTCCATGTGGCGCTGTTCCGCCGGGAATCCAAGCGTTCCATCGAGCTGACCGCCGACGGCAAGCGAGTCTATGAATATGCCAAGGACGTGGTCAACAAGTGCGCGTCGCTGGAATCTTCCATTGTGGGTGAAGCCAAGCGGGAGCTGGTGATCGGCGCATCCACCGCCCCTTCCAAGAGCGTTTTGCCCCGCCATGTGATGCAGTTTGCCCAGGAGCACCCTGCGTGCTGCTGTGTGGTGCGCAGCGGTGACAGTGAGCAGATTCAGCAGATGGTGCTGGATGGCGATATTCAGATCGGCTTCGTGGGCAGTACCGACGATCGCCAGTCGCTGGTTTATGAGCGGGTGGCCGAGGATCGTCTGGTGCTCATCACCCCCAATACACCCCGGTTTGCCAAGCTGAAGGAGCGTGGCGTGCTGGGCTGTGAACTGCTGGACGAGCCCATGGTCTTCCGGGACAGAGGCTCGGGCACCCAGAAGATGATCAATAATTACCTGAGCACCCGGGAGGTTGATACGTCCAAGGTGCAGGTGCGCTATTACGCCTCCGATCCCGAAATGCTGCAGGAACTGGTGGCGCTGGGCGCGGGTGTGTCCATCCTGTCGGCGCTGTCGGTGGAAGAACAGGTGCGTGCCGGCAAGCTGCTGACCTTTGAACTGGAGCAGGAGCCGGTCAGCCGCCACATTTACATGGTATATCGCAAGAAAGGCGCGCTCAGCGAGCTGGCAAAGGCCTTCGCTGAACAGGTGCGCCGTTCGGTGCAGTAAGATGGGCTGCGCCATCGGCGTGGATATTGGCTCCACCTGTGCCAAAGCAGTGGTGCTCAATGAGAAAAAAGAGATCTGTTTCCGGCTGGTGCTGCCCACCGGCTGGAGCAGTGTGGATACTGCCGGGATGCTGCGGGAAACCTTACAGGAGGCGGGCTTCGATCCTGCCCTTGTCCCGGTGGTAGCCACCGGTTATGGGCGGGTGGCCGTGCCGTACGCAAAAAAGACCCTTACCGAGATCACCTGCCACGCCCGGGGCGC
>CAZVRM010000035.1:0-1575 GCA_964629605.1 uncultured Oscillospiraceae bacterium | reverse complement strand
CGCCTGCCGCCTGTTTGACCGAGAGGATCTGACGGTCATCGACATCGGCGGACAGGATACCAAGATCATTTTGGTTCGGGACGGTGCCGTGCAGGATTTCCTGATGAACGACAAGTGTTCTGCCGGCACCGGGCGGTTTCTGGAGGTCATGGCCAATCGGCTGGCACTGCGTCCCGATCAGCTGTGTGAGCTGGCGCGGCAGGGCGGCGGCACGGCGATCAGCTCCATGTGTACGGTTTTTGCCGAGTCAGAGGTCATTTCTCTCATCGGCCGGGGCGAAAAACGGGAAAACATCGCCTTTGCCGTGGTGGATTCGGTGGTGCAGAAGGTAGCATCTCAGGCGGGAAAGCTGAACACCGCTGCCGGTGCATACTGTCTCACCGGCGGCCTTTGTCAGTGTGATTCTATGCGGGAGGCACTGTCCCGGGCGCTGAACAGCCCGGTGTTCACTTGTGCTGACGGCCGATTTGCCGGGGCAGTGGGGGCGGCTTTAAGCGGTCTGAAATTGTGAGTTGCCTGTGAGTCGGAAACATCCGGCAAGCAGGTGCATATTTTTGTCGTTTATGATCGAAAAGGAGGATGTTATGAGCAATATCATCGTAAATTGCGTTGGTGACCAGTGCCCCATCCCTGTGGTCAAGACCATGAAGGCGTTGGCGGCCATGACCCAGCCGGGTACGCTGGAGATCCATGTGGATCATGAGGTGCCTGTGCAGAATCTGAGCCGATTTGCCGCCGACCGCAAGCTGCCTGTTGCGGCGGAAAAGCTGGACGACAAGCATTACGTGGTTCGGATGGAGGTTGCCCAACCCAAGGCTGCCGCCGTAAAGCGGGAAACTCCCGGCTGTATCCCTGACCTGCGAAGCGATACGGTTATTGCCATCGCATCCGAATGTATGGGCAGCGGTGACGATCAGCTGGGTGCCACTCTGATGAAAGGTTTTATTTACGCCATTTCCCAGCAGGAAG
This sequence comes from uncultured Oscillospiraceae bacterium, assembly GCA_964629605.1. Classification (GTDB taxonomy): domain Bacteria; phylum Bacillota; class Clostridia; order Oscillospirales; family Butyricicoccaceae; genus UBA4644. The sequence goes on along the minus strand of CAZVRM010000035.1, from coordinate 606 downwards.
AACTGCCCTCTGCCATGCTGTTCTACAATTCGGGCGCCAAGCTGACCGCCGAGGGGGCTGTTACGGTGGAAGATCTGAAAATTCTGGAGGCGCAGGGGGTGGAGATCCTGACCTGCGGCACCTGTGCCAATTTCTTCGGTCTGGAGGGCAAGCAGGCGGTGGGCTCGGTCACCAATATGTACGTCATCGTGGAGAAACTGACCGCAGCCGCCAAAGTCATCCGTCCATGATCTATCTGGATAATGCTGCCACCGCGTTGAAAAAGCCCGATTGCGTGGTGGAAGCCGTTATGAAGGCTCTTTGCACCATGGGAAATTCCTCCCGCGGCACCCATGACAGTGCGCTGCAGTCGGCGAGGATGGTATTTTCTGCCCGGACGGCGCTGGCAGAGCTGTTCCATGCCCCCGGCCCCGAGCAAGTGGTTTTTACCCAAAACGCCACCGAGGCGCTGAATCTTGCCCTGAATGGCCTGTTCTCCAAAGGCGACCACGTGATCACCACCGATCTGGAGCACAATTCCGTTTTGCGCCCCCTGTATCGACTGGAGGACGCAGGGGAGATCACCCTGTCGGTGGTGCCTGCAGACAAGCGGGGCTGCGTGGATTA
>CAZVRM010000034.1:0-11908 GCA_964629605.1 uncultured Oscillospiraceae bacterium | reverse complement strand
GAGGGCTATGAGACCGCCCACGGCGGCTACGACCCGGTCTATGCCAACGCCGACGCCGACCGCGTGCTGCCTGTGGACATCCTGCGGGAGTTCGAGGCCGAGGGCAAGATCGGCAAGCTCCATGAGTTTTTCTACACCACCGTTGGCAACGGCACCGCCGTGGCTTCCTCCAAGGCCTTTGCCGCCGAATATGCCCGGAAAATGCTGGCCGCCGGCGTAGACGCCGTGATCATGACCTCCACCTGAGGCACCTGTACTCGTTGCGGTGCAACGATGGTTAAGGAGATCGAGCGTGCCGGCATCCCCGTGGTGCATATGTGTACCGTTACTCCCATTTCTATGACGGTTGGTGCGAACAGAATCGTTCCCACCGTGGCCATTCCCTATCCTCTGGGCAACCCTGCCCTGACGGCCGAAGAGGAAAAGACCATCCGCCGGAAGCTGGTCAGCCGCGCGCTGGAGGCGCTGGCCACCCAGGTGGAAGAACAGACCATCTTCGAGGTCTGATGGCTTTTTGTGCAGGGATCGTACTGAACAATCACTATGCAGGAGAGCGAGCAATATGAGCAAAATTTATGATGTCATCATTTTGGGCGCCGGCCCTGCCGGTCTGACCGCCGGTCTGTACGCCGGGCGCGCCCGTCTGTCCACGCTGATCCTGGAAAAAGGTCAGGACGGCGGTCAGATCGCCATCACCGATGAGATCGAAAACTATCCCGGTCAGATGGTGGAGGGCGAAAGCGGCCCCAGCCTGATCGCCCGCATGACCGAACAGGTCAAAAAATTCGGCGCTGAGCGCTGTGCCGACGTGATCAAGCAGGTGGAGCTCCGGGGCGACGTGAAAAAGCTGGTGGGCAACAAGGGCGAATATCTGGCCCGAACGGTGATCATCGCCACCGGCGCTTTTCCCAAGCCCATCGGCTGTAAAAACGAGGGCAAGTTTATCGGTAAGGGCATTTCCTACTGCGCCACCTGCGATGCTTCCTTCTTTGAGGATTTTGAGGTGTATGTGGTAGGCGGCGGCGACTCTGCCGTGGAAGAGGCCATGTATCTGTCCAAGTTTGCCCGGAAGGTCACCATCATCCATCGAAGAGATGAACTGCGAGCCGCCAAGTCCATTCAGGAAAAGGCCTTTGCCAATCCAAAGATCCACTTTCTGTGGGACACCGTGGTGGAAGAGGTCTGCGGCGAAGAGCTGATGGACAGCATGATCGTTAAAAACGTCAAGACCGGTCAGCTGACAAAAATCGAGGCCGATCCCGACGATGGTATTTTTGGCCTGTTCGGCTTTATTGGCTACCATCCCAATTCCGCCCTGTTCCAGGGACAGGTAGAGATGGAGCACGGTTATATCGTCACCGATGCCGATATGCACACCAACATCCCCGGCGTGTTTGCCGCCGGTGACATTCGGGTGAAGTCGCTCCGGCAGGTGATCACTGCCGCCGCTGACGGCGCTATCGCCGCCATGCAGTGTGAAAAAATCATTGCCGAGGCCGAATAAATCGGGCATTTCTGATAAAAACCGTTGCGGAAAGGAGAAATGATCATGCTGGAACTGGATAAAAACACCTTTGAAACCGAGGTTTTGCAGGGCGAAGGGAAGATTTTGGTGGACTTTTACGGCGATGGCTGTGTGCCCTGCGCCGCGCTGATGCCCCATGTTCACGCCTTTGCCGAGACCTACGGCCACAAGATCAAATTTTGTGCCTTGAACACCACCAGGGCTCGTCGTCTGGCCATCGCCCAGAAGGTCATGGGTCTGCCGGTCATCGCCATCTATGAGGGCGGCGCTATGATCGACAGTTTGGTAAAAGACGACGCGACCCCCGAAAACGTGGAGGCAATGATTAAAAAGTATATTTAAGGATATACACCCATACCGGTCAACCACGAGCGTCGTCTTGTCCGCCGCATTTGCGGCGTCTGATTTCCGGTAATTCATTTACCGGAAATCTATTAAAACGGGGTCCCCGGCACGCTTGCGTGCAGGGGGAACGACGCGACCCCCGAAAACGTGGAGGCAATGATCAAAAAACATTGCTGATACCCCCAAAAAACGTCTTATTTCACCATAGAAGGCCAAAGGCCTTGCTATAAATCTATGAAAAAGGAGGATAAGACATGAGCATCTTAAATGGTAAAAAGGTCATCATCATCGGTGACCGTGACGGCATCCCCGGCCCCGCGATCGCAGCCTGTGCCGAGTCTGCCGGCGCCGAAGTTGTTTTCTCCTCGACGGAGTGCTTCGTCTGAACCGCCGCAGGTGCAATGGATCTGGAAAACCAGAAGCGAGTGAAGGAGTTCACCGAACAGTATGGCGCAGAGAACATCGTTGTTCTGCTGGGCGCATCTGAGGGTGAGGCCTCCGGCCTTGCTGCTGAGACGGTCACCAACGGTGACCCCACCTTTGCCGGTCCGTTGACTGGAGTCTCGTTGGGACTCAAGGTTTATCACGTTTGTGAGGAAGAAGTCAAGGCAGAGTTTGACGAAGCTGTCTATGACGAGCAGGTCAGCATGATGGAGATGGTTCTGGACGTCGACGACATCGCCGGCGAAATGAGCAGTATCCGTGAGCAGTTCTGCAAATATTAAAAAACAGGCGCACAGTATGGGGCGGCGGCAGTTGCCGTCGCCCCGTTTGTCCCTTTTCCAAAACCAAGAAAGGTCGTGGATAACATGAAAAGTGTTCTCAAAGGCGCCAGCTACATTCTGGCTCATACCCCCGATATGGTGCTGCACAACGGCACCACCCAGACCACCGAGCGCATCGTCAACCCCGAAAGTGTCTATCTGAAAACCCTGCCCAGCCATCTGCGCAGCTTTGAGCAGGCGCTGGCCTATTGGCCCAACCAGGTCTATATCGGCAGCAAGACTCCCGATGAGCTGGCCGCCGTGGCTCAGCCCTGGTACGACAAGGAATGTGACATCAACGCCCGTTACGGCAGGTTCGGTCAGATGATGCCTCAGGAGGAGTTCCTGCTGCTCATGCAGGCCTGCGACGTGTTCGATCTGGTCAAGCTGGACAAGGGGTTCGTCGATGACCACAAGCCTGCTCTGGCGCAGAACGAGATCATGGACGATACCATTCTGTCCCGCATCCCCGAGGGCGTGGAGTCGTCGGTGATCCAGCATTTCGTCAATGACCAGCACGCCGAGCCGCTGTACCACAATCATCGGCTGGTGGGCTGTGTTGTCCGCGCCCACGACATCGACGTGAACCTGTCTGCCCACGTCATGCACGAAAATCTGGTCTCCAAGGCCTCTTCCGTGCTGGCGCTGCTGTATGCCGTCAAGAATGCGGGCATGGAAAAAGGCGATGTGGAATACGTCATCGACTGCTCGGAGGAGGCCTGCGGCGATATGAACCAGCGTGGCGGCGGCAACTTTGCCAAGGCGGCTGCCGAGATCGCCGGTCTGCCCAACGCCAACGGCGCGGACACCCGGGGCTTCTGTGCCGGACCCGCCCATGCCATTGTGGAGGCTGCCGCACTGGTGGCTGCCGGTGCTTACAAGTGCGTGGTGGTCACCGCCGGAGGTTCTACCGCCAAGCTGGGTATGAACGGCAAGGATCATGTAAAAAAGGGTCTGCCCATTCTGGAAGATATGGTGGCGGGATTTGCGGTGGTCATCACCCGGGATGACGGCGTCAGCCCCCAGTTCAATCTGCAGATTTTGGGTCGCCACACCGTTGGCACCGGCTCTGCGCCCCAGGCGGTGATCGCCTCTCTGGTCACCGAACCTCTGGAGCGGGCGGGGCTGAAGGTCACCGATGTGGACAAGTTCTCTCCCGAGATGCAGAACCCCGACATTACCAAGCCCGCCGGTGCCGGCGACGTGCCCCTGTCCAACTATAAAATGATCGCCGCTCTGGCTGTCAAAAAGGGCGAGCTGCAGAAAAGCGATCTGGCTGAATTCCCCGTGAAGCACGGTCTCACCGGTTGGGCGCCCACTCAGGGGCATATCCCCTCCGGCGTGCCTTACATGGGCTTTGCCCGGGAGGACATTCTGTCCGGTAAGGTCAACCGCGCCATGATCATCGGCAAGGGCTCTCTGTTCCTGGGGCGCATGACCAACCTGTTTGACGGGGTTTCCTTTGTCATGGAGGCCAACAGCGGCGAAGATAAAGCCGAGGCGGGCGTTTCCGAGGAGCAGGTCAAGCACCTGATCGCCAAGGCCATGAAGGAGTTTGCCGCCGCTCTGCTGGCGCAGGCCGAATAAGGCAGGTGGCATCCATGAAACATCTGGAACAAACCATTGCCAAGACCTTTTTGCAGATGGCCGAGGGGCTGGAAAGCGGCTCCTTTGGGGTCAAGCCCAAAATCGCGCTGACCGGCATGGGCAGTGAGCATGGCGAAAAGAACGCCATGGAGGCCGCACTGATGGCCGCCAAGAAGGGCGTCGATGTGTACTACATCGGCACGCTGGAGGCCGAAGGGGTCACCACCGTCAAGGTGGCCGACGAGGACGAAGGTCACAAAAAGATGGAAGAACTGGTGGAAAAGGGCGAAGTGGACGGCGCGGTTACCATGCATTATCCCTTTCCCATCGGGGTTGCCACGGTGGGCAAGGTGGTCACCCCCGCCAGAGGTCGGGAAATGTTCGTGGCCACCACCACCGGCACCTCTTCCGCCGACCGCATCGAGGGCATGATCAAGAATGCCATCTATGGCATCATCACCGCCAAGGCCTCCGGCATCAAAGACCCCACCGTGGGCATCCTCAACGTGGACGGCGCACGCCAGACCGAGCTGGCACTGAACCAGCTGAAGGAGGACGGCTACCGGTTCCGCTGGGCTACCTCCGCCCGGGCTGACGGCGGCGCTGTGCTCCGGGGCAACGACGTGCTGCAGGGCACGCCCGACGTTCTGGTGTGCGATTCCCTCACCGGCAACGTGCTCATCAAGATGCTCAGCGCCTATTCCACCGGCGGCAGCTTCGAGGCCACCGGCTGCGGCTATGGCCCCGGCATCGGCAAGGGCTATCATAAGCTGATCCACATCATCTCCCGGGCTTCGGGTGCGCCTCTCATTGCAAACGCGCTGGTCTATGCCGCCGATATGGTTCGCGGCAAGGTCTTTGAAGTTGCCGATAAGGAGTTCGCCGCCGCCGAAAAGGCCGGTCTGGACAAGATTCTCACCGCCCGCAAGGCATCCGCCAAGCCCGCCGAGGCCGCCGCAGAGGTCAAGGCACCCCCGGCAGAGCCCTGCACCGCCTCCATCCCCGGCATCGAGGTCATGGATCTGGAGGATGCTGCCAAGGCGCTGTGGAAGGAAGGCATCTATGCCGAAACCGGCATGGGCTGCACCGGCCCGCTGGTGATGATGAGCGAGGCCAACAAGGAAAAGGCCGCGGAGATTCTGAAGAAGGCCGGATATATCGGCTGAGAGGTGCACAAATGAAGGTAAATGACATCATTGAAAAGGTGGAGAAGGATCTTTCTTACGATCAGCTGGTGGATCTGATTGCCAACCACAACCGTCAGGTGGATCTGATCTTTGCCGAAAAGCGTTCCGACGAGGACGGTCACGTCTGGGATGCGGAAAACTGGACCTGTGTGGACGGCAAGCGCTTCATCCGCAGTTATTTCCTGGGAAATCGGGCATCTGCCGACTATTCCGGTTACAACATCTATGACATGAAGGGCGCTTTTGTCCCGGAAGAAGCCCAAGAAATCCGTCTGGGCTAAGGCAAGACCGCAGAGGACGCGCTGCAAAATGCATTCTGTCATTGCGAACCGTTCCACAGAACGGTGTGGCAATCCGTTTCCCTATGAAGCAACCTACGGATTCCCACGCCAGTGTGATCACTGGCTCGGAATGACAGGGTTCACAGGCATTTTGCAGCGCGCCTTTTTCTGTAGAAAGAATTGAAATCAGACTGCCTTTCTTATATAATAAATGTGTATCTGTATCTTTAAGGAGACTGATCTTATGTACGATATTCTCATCAAAAATGCCCACATCGCCGACGGCAGCGGCAACCCCATGTTCCACGCCGACGTGGCGGTGCAGGACGGCAAGATCGTCCGCATCGGTAAGTGTCTGAAAGAGGCAAAAACCGTCATCGACGGCAAGGGCAAGGTGCTGTCCCCCGGCTTCATTGACGTACACTCCCACCACGATCTGGAGGTGGAGAAAAACTTCCTGTGTTCCAACTCTCTGGAGCAGGGCATCACCACCGTCATCGGCGGTATGTGCGGCGAATCTGCCGCCCCCATCTGCGATGACCGTCTGGAGGACTGCCTGCGGGTGGTTGGCCGGGATCATTCTGCCGAAAGCATGAAGGCTCGTATGTCCATGGCCGATTATCTGGACTTTGTGGATCAGCCCACCGGCTCCAACATGGGCTATCTGGTGGGACATGGCAACCTGCGTGCCTGCGTGGTGGGCTATGCCGACCGCAAGCTGACCAAGGAAGAACAGGAAGCGATGGAGGAACTGCTGCGCAAGTGCATGAAGGCCGGTGCGCTGGGTCTTTCCTTTGGTCTGATCTATCCCCCCGGAAGCTATGCCGACACCGAGGAAATGATCGGTCTGGCAAAGGTGGTTGCCGAGTTCGGCGGTCTGGTCACCTCTCATATGCGCAGCGAAAGCGCCAAGCTCATCGAGGCCACCGACGAAATGCTGCAGGTGGCAAGAGCCTCCGGCGTGCGCATGGTGATCTCTCACCACAAGGCCACCGGCGGCCCCATGAACTGGAATAAAACGGCTGCTACCATTTCTCTGATGGAACACGCCGTGGAAGAGGGTCTGGACGTGTTCTGCGACCAGTATCCCTACACCGCCTCTGCCACCGGTCTGCAGACCAACATCCCCGACGAAATGCACGTTCTGGGTGTGGACAAGCTGGTGGAAATGCTCACCACTGCCGAAGGCAGAGAGCAGCTGCGCCCCGAGATCTGCGGCAGCAAGGACTCCTGGACTCGTTTCCAGTACACCATGATCGGCAATTCCAAGTCCAAGCCCCAGTATGCCGGTCGGATGCTTAACGACATTGCCCGGGAAGAGGGCAAAGACCCCTATGACATCCAGTGCGACCTGCTGCGGGATGACCGTCTGGGTACCGGCGGCATCTTCCACACCATGAGCGACGAGGACGTTTGCCGGGTCATGCAGTGGCCGCGCGCCATGATCGGCACCGACGGTCAGTATGTGCCCGGTCTGGAGGGTGGTCACCCCCGTGCCTTTGGCACCTTCCCCAGAGTGCTGGGTCGCTATGTGCGGGAGAAGAAGGTCATCACCCTGGAGAACGCCATCCGCAAGATGTGCTCTCTGCCTGCCATGGTTTATAATCTGCCCACCAAGGGTCTGATCCGGGAGGGTATGGACGCCGATCTGGTGCTGTTTGACCCCCAGACCATTGCGGACAAGGCCGATTATGCCCATCCCGTTCAGAAGAATGAGGGTCTGGATTATGTCATCGTGGGCGGTCAGATCGCCGTCAAGGACGGCATCTGTACCGGTGTGATGGCCGGCGCGCAGCTTCGCCTGCAGAACGACTGATGATTTCCTACATTGCCAGCGCCCCCATGGAGGGGGTGACCCGTTCGGTGTTCCGGGCGGCGCATTGGGCGCAGTTTCCGGGGGTGGACACCTATTTCACCCCCTTTCTGGCTCCCACCGCCGACGGAATGTTCAGCGAAAAGGAGATCCGGGAGGTGCGCCCTGCCGTCAACGGCGGCGCACCCACCGTGCCCCAGCTGCTGACCGCCCGGGCAGAGCATTTTCTGTGGGCGGCAAAGGATATGGCGGCTCTGGGCTATGGTCAGGTGGATCTCAATCTGGGTTGCCCTTCAGGTACGGTGGTGTCCAAGCACAAGGGTGCCGGTATGCTGGCAGACCCGGAGGTGCTGGACAGATTTTTCCACGATATTTTTGAGGGTTTGCAGGGGGAAAACCTGCAAATTTCGGTGAAAACCCGCATCGGTCTGGAGGACAGCGACAAGTTCCCGCAGCTGATGGAGGTGTTCAACCGCTATCCCATCTGCCTGCTGACCATCCATCCCCGGCTGCGGCGGCAGTTTTACAAGGGCAAGCCCGATCTGGAGGTCTTTGCCCAAGGTCTGGAGCAGGCCAAACTGCCGGTGTGCTACAACGGCGACATTTTCACCGCAGAGGATGCACGGCGCATCCAGCAGCGGTTTCCCACGGTGGAGCGCATCATGCTGGGACGGGGTCTGGTTGCCAATCCTGCCCTCGCCCGGGAGATCCGGGGCGGCGCGCCCCTCACCGGGCAGGAGCTGCGGCAGTTCCACGAGGTCGTGCTGGAGGGCTACTGCGCCCGTATTCAGGGCGAGGTCAACGTGCTCCACAAAATGAAGGAGCTGTGGAACTACTGGGGCTGCCTGTACCCCCAGGATAAAAAAGGACAGAAGGCTATTTACAAATCCCGGAGCCTTGCCGATTACCGCCGGGCGGCACAGGCCGTTTTGGCGGAAAATCCGGTGGAAAACGGTGGATTTTCCCCGGATTTGCTGTAAAAAAAGACATACTTGCCATCTATAACAGGGCGGTGACGAGAAATTTTGTGCGATATTCCGTTGACGAACTGCATGGACTGTGCTAAGCTAAAGTAGTAAAGCTGCTGAAAGGAGCCCGCGTCCATGATGGTCAATGTGCTGTTCGATCTGGTCGCTGCCGCGAGCAATTTCGCGGGCTTTTTTGCTGCCGTTCTGTTTGTGTATTATTACTTTACCCAGAACAAAAAGCCCGGGATGGCTGCAGCTTGATCACATCAAAAGGTGTTGAAAACGGCTACTGCCTGACGGGCGGTAGCCGCTTTTTGTTAAGATTTTCATCAAAAAGGAGCAAAAGACCATGGATAAGCTGCAGGAAGCCCGCAAGATCATCTCTCAGGTAGACGAGGAGATGGCTGCCCTGTTCGTGCGCCGAATGGAGGCTGCCGTACAGGTGGCGGAATATAAAAAAGAACGGGGACTGCCCATTTTTGACGGCGCGCGGGAAAAAGAGATTTTGGAAAAGGGCGCGGCGCGGGTGTCCGATCCCCAGCTGCGGGAGCATTATGTGCGCTTTTTGCAGAACAACATGGACGTTTCCAAGGATTATCAGCGCCAGCTGCTGGAAGGGATGCGGGTTGCCTACAGCGGCGTAGAGGGCGCTTTTGCCCATATTGCGGCAGGGGAGATCTTCCCCGATACCACGCTGGTGGGCTATCCCAACTTTGCCGCCGCCTACAAGGCGGTGCTGCAGGGAGATTGCAGCTGTGCCGTGCTGCCGCTGGAAAACAGCTCGGCAGGCGAGGTGGGGCAGGTCACCGACATGATGTTTGACGGCGGCCTGTACGTCAACGGCGTGTACGAGCTGGCGGTGCGCCACGATCTGCTGACCCTGCCCGGTGCAGGGCTGTCTGATATTCAGACGGTCATTTCCCATCCTCAGGCACTTGCCCAGTGTGCGCCCTATCTGGAAAAGCACGGCTGGGAAAAACGGGAACATTCCAACACCGCGCTGGCTGCCAAACTGGTAGCCGAGAGCGGCGACAAGTCCCTTGCAGCCATTGCCAGCGCCAAAACGGCCGCCCTCTACGGCCTGCAGGTGCTGGAGGAGAATATTCACCAGAGCGGCAGCAACACCACCCGGTTCGGTGTGTTCTCCCGCACCGAAAATGCCGGTCTGGGCAAGCGGGTGGGGGATCACTTCATCCTGCTGTTTACCACCCGAAATCAGGCCGGTGCACTGGCAAAGGCCATTGACATCATCGGCCGCCACGGCTTCAATATGCGCACCCTGCGCTCCCGTCCCCGCAAGGATATTTTGTGGGAATATTATTTCTATGTGGAGCTGGAGGGCGATCTCCGGGGCGAAGAAGGTCACGCCATGCTGCAGGAGCTGGAAGGCTGCTGCGACCGGGTACGGGTGGCAGGCTCTTTCCGGGCGCACTGCCGCATCGGAGAGGAGGCCGTCCTGTGATCTTAAAAATGGAGCTGGGCGAGCGCAGCTATGAGATTTTGATTGAACGGGGCTGTCTGCAAAAGGCGGGGCAGCTGCTGAACCTGAACCGCAAGGTGTGCATCGTCACCGACGAGGGCGTGCCCCGGCCGTATGTGGAGACCCTCGCCGCACAGTGCGAAAGCCCGGTGGTGGTCACGGTGGCGCCCGGCGAGGCGTCCAAGACCATGGACACCGTCACCGATCTTTGCCGCGCCATGCTGGAACAGGGCTTTTCCCGCAAGGACTGCGTGGTGGCTGTCGGCGGGGGTATGGTGGGTGATCTGGCGGGCTTCGCCGCCGCCTGCTTTATGCGGGGCATTGATTTTTACAACATTCCCACCACCCTGCTGTCTCAGGTGGATTCCTCCATCGGCGGTAAGACCGGCGTGAATTTGGGCGGGGTGAAAAACATCGTGGGCGCTTTCTGGCAGCCCAAAAAGGTGCTCATCGACCCCGATACGCTGGACACCCTGTCCCCCCGGCTGCGTGCCGAGGGCATGGCAGAGGCCGTCAAGATGGCGCTGGCCTCCGACCAAGCGCTGTTTGAGCGGCTGGAACAGGGCGACTTGCCCATAGAAGAACTGCTGTACGGCGCACTGTCCATCAAAAAGGCCATCGTGGAGCAGGATGAACGGGAGGGCGGCATCCGCAAGCTGCTGAACTTCGGTCACACCATCGGTCACGGCGTGGAAAGCGCCGCCAAGGGCAGCCTGTACCACGGTGAATGTGTTGCCATTGGCTTGATGCCCATGTGTGCGCCCCCGGTTGCGGCACGGCTCAAGCCGGTGCTGGAAGGGCTGGGACTGCCCACCGCCACCGATCTGGACAAGGACGAGATCTGGCAGGCCATGCAGCACGATAAAAAGAGCGATTCTACCGGTTTTTCCGCCGTTTTTGTGGAGGAAATCGGAAAAGCATATGCAAAAAACATCACGTTTGCGCAAATGAAGACCATTTTGGAAGGGGCGTGGCAAAAATGAAAAATACCTTTGGTCAAAGCGTGGCAGTGACCCTCTTTGGCGAAAGCCACGGCACCTCCATCGGCGCGGTCATGGACGGCCTTGCCCCGGGCATCCCGGTGGATGAGGGCTTCATCGCCGCCCAGCTGGATCTGCGGCGGCCCTTTGGAAAAATTTCCACCGCACGGCAGGAAGCCGACCCCTTCCAGATCGTCAGCGGCTGTTTTGAGGGCAAAACCACCGGAACGCCCCTGACCATCCTGATCCCCAACGGGGACACCAAAAGTCGCGATTACAGCAAGACAAAGGATCTGGCTCGTCCCGGTCACGCCGACCTGACGGCACAGATGAAATATCACGGTCATCAGGACTTCCGTGGCGGCGGGCATTTTTCCGGCCGCATCACGGCAGCACTGGTGGCGGCAGGCGCTATCGCCATACAGGCGCTGGAGCGCAAGGGCATCACCCTTCGCTCTCACATCCGTACCTGCGCCGGGGTGGAGGATCGACCCTTTGCCTTGGATGAGGCTGGCTTGCAGGCCGATTTTGCCGCCCTCCGGGGCATGAACTTCCCCGTGTTGGACGGGCAGGCGGCAGAACAGATGAAAGCCCGCATTGTGGAGGCCAAGGAACAGAACGACAGCGTGGGCGGCATTCTGGAAACCGCCGTCTGCGGTCTTCCCGCCGGGGTGGGCGAGCCCTGGTTCGACACGCTGGAAAGCCTGCTGGCACATATGCTGTTTGCCGTTCCCGCCGTCAAGGGCGTGGAGTTCGGCGATGGCTTCGGTCTGGCGGCCATGCGGGGCAGTCAGGCCAACGACCCCTTCCGGGTGGAAAATGGCAGATATGTCACCACCACCAACCACAACGGCGGCATCAACGGCGGCATCTCCAACGGTATGCCCATTGTGTTCCGCTGTGCCTTTAAGCCCACACCCTCCATTTTCCGGGAGCAGGAAACGGTGGATATGGCAAAACAGGAAAACGCCACCCTCT
>CAZVRM010000033.1:0-11981 GCA_964629605.1 uncultured Oscillospiraceae bacterium | reverse complement strand
GAACGCCGGCCAGATCAAGACCGGCGCCCCCTCCCGCACCGACCGCGTTGCCAAGTACAACCAGCTGCTGCGCATCGAGGAAGAGCTGGGCGAAGTTGCACAGTATCTGGGTAAGGACGCTTTCTTTAACCTGTAAGAGCGCGTAGGGACGGCACTTGCCTTGCTGAGCCCAGCTCGGGGTCCCCGCCAAAGCCCAGCGAAGCGGGTTTGGTGGGGAGGAGGCGACACCGAGTAGCGGACAAAGGGTTTGCGAAAGCAAATTCTGCGGGAGCGGTTCGCGTGGCGCCGACGGGTGAGGTTGCCCAGTATCTGGGCAAAGACGCTTTCTTCAATCTGTAAGCGAAATACAACCCAAAGGGGCGGTTTTCCGCCCCTTTTTTCACGTTGCAACGCTCCGTTGCGCCATTGTCCGCGCTGGTTGATAGACCTTTTTCGCCATTTTTGCTACCATATCTCCAAGGAGGAGTCCCCGATGCTGCAAGAAAATATCCTCGCCCTGCGCCGCAAGGCAGGGCTGTCACAGGAACAGCTGGCCGAGCAGCTGGAGGTCACCCGCCAGACCATCTCCAAATGGGAGGGCGGTCATTCGGTGCCCGATCTGGAAAAACTACAGGCCATGAGCCGTATTTTCGGCGTGACACTGGACGAGCTGACCGGTACAGAGCCGCCCCAGCTTCGGACAGTAGAAACGCGCGCTTTTAACCCCGGCTTGCTGTTGTGTCTGGCAGGAGCAGCAGGGCTGATCCTGCTGGGGCTGCTGGCGCTGGCAGCACCGGAACAGGCCGCTGCGCTGGATCAGTCGTCCATGGTGACTATTCGGGGCACAGGCCTGCTGATGACCCTTTCAGCGGCAGTGCTGGCGGTGGGCGCGTGGCTCCTCCTGCGAAAAAAGTAAGGAGTGGTTTGATGACCAGTAGAAAAAGGCTTTTTGTTGGTTTGGCACTGCTGCTGTCTCATGCAGGCTGTATCCATGTATCCGGGCTGTATGTGGCCATGCAGTGCGCTGGTGACCATCTGGGCTACAGCGCACCGCCTTCGGTGGCTTATTTCTATTTCATCCCTTATGGGCTGGGTGTGGCTATTTGCCTGCTTTTGGCTCTGTTTTTTCACAAAAAAGCCCAATAAAACAAGAAAAAGACCGCCATTTGGCGGTCTTTTCTGTTAAAATCGGGAGATTTTACTTCTTCTTGGACTTGACGATCACCAGAACAGCGGCGGCAATGACGGCCACGCCGATGGCGATGATGGCGGGATTCAGGCCGCTCTTTTCGGTCTGGACTTCGGTCTCAGAAACGGTGTCGTCGGTGACGTTCTCAGTTTCCTCCACGGGAGTCTCCTCCACAGCGGGAGTCTCGGGCTCGGCGGGAGCCACGGGCTCAGCCTCGGGGAAGGTGACGGAAGCGATGTACATGGGGCCGTTGTTCAGAATGATGTAGGCAGTGGCCTCTTTGACGCCGTCCTGCTGCATCTTGGCGGTGCTGATGTACAGCTGGCCGTTGCCGTTGACGTTGACATAGTTGATGACCTTGTTGGCAGTGGTGGTTTCCACAGGCTCGGGCATCTCGTCGGTGGTAGCATTGTCGGCGATGAGGAAGGCGGTGCCGGCGCCCAGGGTGCTGGTCTTGCGGGCAAAGGCCTTGTTCAGCTCCACGACCTCACCGTTCACCTTCAGAACGTAGGAATCGTTGGCGACCATTTCCAGCTCACCCTCGATACGCTCGGGGGCGTACTGGCCGGCATTCTGCTCGGGCTCGGAAGAGACCTGATAGAGGATGCGGCTGTTCCAGCAGATGTCCAGCTGGTCAGCACGGTACTTGCGCAGAGCGCAGGCAGAGTCGGGGCTGGTGGCGGCATCGTTGGAGATGAAGTAATCCACACCGTCGATGGTCTCGTAACCCACGATAACGATCAGGTGGCCGTTGGTGTCGTTGGCAGCGCCGTTTTCCAGATAGGGGTTGCTGCCGGAGGGGGAGCTGGCGTATCTGACGGACAGCGCCACAGAGCGGCCGGCGGCCAGTTCCTGACGGACGAAGTCCAGATCGCCGTAGTGGCAGGCGGCGCTGTAGCCGAAGGAACCGGCAATGGCGGTGGTGTAGGGCCAGTTGCCGAAGCCCTCGTAGATGAAGTCAAAGTTGCGCAGAGCCACTTCCTCGGGGAACAGATCCAGAGAGCTGTCGCGGTCGTTCAGCAGCATGGTCATGGAAGTGGGGCTGCAGATGACAGAGCCGATGGCGCTGTCGCGGCGCATCTGGGAGTAGGCGGGGGTGTCCAGCAGCACCTTTTCGGGCAGCTCCATGTCGGGATGGGGATAATAAACGGGGATAGCCTGACCGGACAGGGTGTTCTTGGAGGTGGTGCTGATGTCACGCAGCACGGGGGACTCGCCGCCCTCCTTGGCGCGCAGCACGGCGCGCATCTGGATGCGGGAAGAGGTCTCGCCGGAGGAGCCGCGGATGGTCAGAATGTCGGTGTCCACCTTGGCCAGATCCTCGGTGGTGTTGGCGGAGCCGCGCTTGATGGTGGTGCCCCACTTACCCCAGGACAGCCAGCCGGACCACTGGTCGTACATGTCCACATAGACGCGGGCCTGGATCTCCACAGAGGCGCCGTTGGGGGTGTCGGAGCTCCAGGAAGCCACCATGTACTCAAAGGCGGGGACGTCGATCTCCTCGGAGGTCCAGGTGCCTTCCAGCTGACCCTCAGCCAGACGGATGGCGCCGTTGCCAACCTCGGTGGTCACTTCCACATTCTCCATGGTGCCCTTGTTCCAGGCATCGGTGGAGGTGATGCGCATGAAGTTGTCCTGCAGTACGTCGCCAAAGACGTCGGCTTCCTCGGTGGCGGAAACACAAACGGTCAGACCGGCGCACAGAGCCACACACAGCAACATGGCAATGGCGTTTTTCAGATGTTTCATGGTTTTTTCCTCACTTTTTATGTATTTTTAATCGGAAAACAAACTTATTCGGCGGCAGTTTCACCATCCACCACACGCATGAGGCCGGCATCCATTTCCATGATGTACCAGATGCCGCTCTGGCGGATCATGGGCAGCACGCCCACCAGATCCTGGGTGCCGCTGTCGCCGGTGAGGGTCAGCTGGAAGGCCACGGGATGATAGGCTTCCACATCCGAACCATAGGTGGCGCGCATGGTGTTCAGGGTAGTGGAGCTGTCCTCCTGGATCTGCAGCACCTTTACCGACACCTGCACGTTGCCGCCCACCATACTGTGGGCTTCATTCTGCCACATGGCCAGCTGGCTGAAATTGGTGCCGCCGGTGGTGATACTGTCGTAATACTCCTGCTGCATAGCAGGCAGAATGGTGTCGATGATGGTGGTGATACCGCCGCCCTCGGTGGTATACAGACCTTCATACAGCTGCTGCAGGGTGGCGCGCTCGCCGCCGCGGCCGGTGGTGTTCAGTACGGCAAACAGAACGATGGCGGCCACCAGCACCACAGCGGCGGCTGCCAGAAGGATCAGGTTTCTCTTTTGCTTCGTCATGATGTTTCTCTCTCTTTCAAGGGAATTTTACAGGCGCAGCAGCAGGTCTTCGGCCGCCTTTGCACAGTGGGCGGCGCGGTCATCGGCCTGCTCTGCCGTTACGCCCTGCATCAGAGCGTAAATCTTGATTTTGGGTTCGGTGCCGGAGGGGCGCACGATGAGCTTTTCGCCGGTGCGCAGCCGATATTCCAGCACGTTGGAGCCCTGCAGCTCCAGGTCAGTGATGGTATCACCGGTATAACACTTGCCGGTCCGGTAATCCACCCAGCTTTCCGTGGGGATACCGTCCCAGTCGGCGGGAGGCTGCTGTCGCAGCTGCTCCATGATATGCGCCATACGGATAGAACCGTCTTCGCCGGGCAGCATCACGCTGCGGGTCGCTTCACCGTAGGCGCCGTAGATCTGCCACAATTCTTCCAGACCTTCCAGTACGGTCATGCCCCGACTGCGGTACCAGGCCGCCATCTCGCACAGCAGCAATGCGCCCACCACGCCGTCCTTGTCCCGGGCGTGGTCGCCGATCATGTAGCCGTAGCTCTCCTCATAGGCCAGCACGTAGTGATACTTGCCCTCCTGCTCCAGCTGGGCGACCTGCTCGGCCATGTACTTGAAGCCGGTAAAGGTGCTGAAGCTGGCGCAGCCGTTTTTTTCGGCAATCACCCGGGGCAGGTCGGAAGTGACGATGGTTTTCACCAGTGCGGGATGCTCCGGCAGCAAGCCCTTTTGACGGCCTGCCGTCAGAATGTAGTGCAGCAGCAGCGAGCCGGTGCGGTTGCCGGTCACGGGAACGTACTCGCCGTTTTTGTCCCGGACAACGATGCCCACCCGGTCGGAATCGGGGTCGGTACCCACCAAAAAGTCAATGTTGTGCTTTTTGGCGTACGCTACTGCCAGAGCAAAGCCTGCGGGATCCTCGGGATTGGGGCTGATAACGGTGGGGAAGGTGCCGTCGGGCGCCATCTGCTCCTCTGCAAAGACGATGTGCTCCAGCCCGGCCCGGCGAAGAACCTCGGGAACGATGGCTCCGCCCACGCCGTGGAAGGGGGTGTAAACGATAGGAAAGGCATCTTCTGCAAGATGCTCGGGCGCGATGGCGCATTGCAGCACGGCGTTGATATAAGCTTCGTCAAAATCGGCTTCCAGCCAGGTAAGGGGCGCAGGATGCTCGCAGGTCAGCCGGGGAGAAAGCGGGTCGATGGCGGCCATCTTTTCGGCCACCTTGTCGGCCATGTGCGTGGGCAGCTGTGCGCCCCCCTGGCCATAGACCTTAAAGCCGTTGTATTCCTTGGGATTGTGGCTGGCGGTGACATTGATGCCCGCCGCAGCGCCAAACTGCCGGACGGCAAAGCTCAGCTGGGGGGTGGGGCGGCAGTCCCGGAACAGCCAGACGGGGATGCCCCGGCAGCGCATCACATGGGCGGCTTCTTCTGCAAAAAACCGGCTGTTGATGCGGCAGTCGTAGCAAATGCAGATGCCCTTTTCGGCCTGTCCCGATTCCAGAATGACCTGGGCAAAGGCGTCGGTAGCCTGCCGGACGATGTATTCATTCATGCGGTTGAGGCCCATGCCCATCAGACCCCGCAGACCTGCGGTGCCAAAGGACAACGTCCGGTAAAACCGGTCACGAGCCTCCTCATCGGACAGCGCAGCCAGCTCCTGCCGCTGAGAATCGGTCAGTTGAGGGGCGTTCAGCCAGCGTACATAAGGCTCTCGATGGGACATAAAAAGCTCCTTTCCGCAATGCATCGTTTTCAAACAAATATTATAGCACGTTCTGCGCCCGGTTTCCACCTTTTTTTACAGAGAAAGTCTCTGCGGAAAAATTCAATTTCTGTTCACGATTCCGCAACAACTTCAAAGAGAAACTATGCTATAGTAAAACCGTCAAGTACAACAAACGTAAAAATACTTCTCATTTCCCCCTTTTCTCTCTTTATTCCCTATTTTTCGGCAAAAAGCCCATCCAAGCGGATGGGCTTTTTGCTATTCTCTTATAAAACCAAGCCTGCGGTGGCATAAACGATGGAATACAGGGCGATGGAGGGAGTTTTTAACGCCAACAGGGTCAAAAACCGCTGCCAGCCCATGGAGCCAAGGCCGGCGATGAGACACAAGGCATCGTCGGGAAAGCAGGGCAGCAGGATGGCTACGGCAAACAGCCGGTCAAATTTCTTGCCCTGCTCCAGCCAGCCCGGATATTTTTCACGGGTGGCATCCTCCAAAAGCTGGTGCACCAGCGGCTGTCCCCAGTGGGATCGGGGTTTTTGAACCATGAGCGCCCCTCCTTTCTCAACTGGTTTGACTGTAGCGCGCAAAGATGGCCTTTCGCAAGGGATTTTGCCGAGAATTAAGAAAAACTTGAGGGTGCAAAATGGAGGAACTTGTGTTATACTATATAGTTGATAAAATATCCCATAAATTCAAAGGAAGTGGACGTTGTCATGCTGGAATTCCAGCCTTTGACCCTGCAGCACATCGACCTGCTGCGGGGCTACTTCAAAAAGCATCCCAGCCGTATTTGCGACAGCACCATCGGCGGCACCTTTTTGTGGCGTGATTATTTCCGTACCGCCTTTGCTGAAGCTGACGGCAGTCTGTTCCTTCGTTCGCAGATGCCCGAAACCGGTGAGGTCATCTATGCCGTGCCGATGGAGGGTGACAAGCAGGCCGCGCTTTTGCGGCTGAAGGCTCACTGTCAGGCCGAGGGACATCCTCTGGTGCTGTCCACCGTAGCGGAGGAGGAGCTGTCGGATATTCTGGCGCTGTGGCCCGAGGCGCGGGTGGAAACCATCCCTGAGTGGGCGGATTATCTTTATCTGGCAGAGGATCTCAAGGCGCTGGCAGGCAAAAAATACGCGGCTCAACGTAATCATATCAGCAAATTTAACAGATTGTATTCAGATTGGCGGTTTACTCCCATTACCAAGGACAATCTGGATGCGGTCAAAGCCTTCTTCGACTGGTTTGCTGAGGTCAACGAAAAGGAATCGGATACCTATAAAGAGGATGAGCGTAAGGCCGCCGAGGCGCTGGCACACTTTGCGGAATACGGCTTTTCGGGCGGCGCTGTCTGGGCGGAAGACCGGATCGTTGCCATGGCACTGGGCGAGGTGCAGGGAGATACCCTGTACGTCCACATCGAAAAGGCCGACATTCGCTACCACGGCGCGTACCAGATGATCGTCCGGGAATACGCCCGCTACGCCTGCACCGAAGGGGTGCAGTATATCAACCGGGAAGACGATGCCGGTGACGAGGGTCTGCGCAAGAGCAAGCTTGCCTGGAGACCCTGCGGGTTGTTGGACAAGTACCTGGTGCATATGGATTAAAGAAATCGAAACTATGAGGTGAAAACTATGCCTATTTGGGTCGCAATCGTTTTGGGAATCGTACAGGGTATGGCCGAGTTCCTGCCCATTTCCTCCTCCGGTCATCTGACACTGATGCAGGCCATCATTGATTTTGAACAATACAACGTAAACTCCGTGGCCTTTGACCTGGTGCTCCATCTGGGTACGCTGGTGGCGGTGGTCATCGCCTTCTGGAAAGACGTGTGGATGCTGATCCGCGGCTTTTTCGGCTGGGTGGGCGCAGGCTTCAAGACAAAAAATATTCCCGAGCGGCGGCTGGTGGTGCTGGTGATTCTGGCTACCCTGCCCCTGGTGATCGGTGCGCTCATCGAGGGCTATGTGGAGGCGGCCTTTGACAGCACCCTGTTCGTGGGTATTGCCCTGTGCTTTACTGCAGTGATGCTGTGGACGGCCAGCCGTCACAGCGGCGGCAAAAAGACCGAGGCAGACGCCACCTACGGCGATGCCCTCAAGGTAGGCCTGATGCAGCTGATCGCCCTGTTCCCCGGCGTGTCCCGCAGCGGCAGCACCATTTGCGGCGGCCTGTTTTCCGGCTTCCACAAGGATTTTGCCGTGCGCTTCGGCTTTTTGATGAGCATTCCTGCCGTCTGCGGCGCGGTGGTGTTCAAGCTGCCCGACCTGATGGAAAGCGGCATGGGCGGCGACCTGCTGCTGCCCTGCATGGTGGGCTTTGTGACTTCGGCGCTGTTCGGCTATCTGGCCATCTTCACTGTCAAGCTGCTGGTGAAGAAGAACAGCTTCCAGTGGTTCGGCGTGTACTGCCTTGCAGTGGGACTGCTGACCATCCTTTTGAACGTGATTTGAGGTGAGAGATTTGGCACAGACGACCAAAAACAACAATTCCAAGGCAAAAACCGCCCCAAAATCCACCGGGACGGCAAAAAAGCCTGCTGCAAAGAAGCCTGCGGCCAAAAAAGTGCCTCAAAAGCAGGCCGCCGAACAGCTGGCGCAGCGCCGGTGTATTCTGGCCGGTGTTCTGCTGCTCATTAGCTTCGTGGGCTGTCTGAACCTGTTCCATGCGGGCGGATTTCTCATTCGTTGGTATCGGGGCGCCTTTTACTGGCTGTTGGGCTACGGCGCAGAGATCCTGCCCGTGACGCTGATGGTCTGCGCCGTGCTGCTGGTGGTCAAGCGCCGCAAGCGGGTGCGTCTGCAGGCTGCCGCATGGGGCGTGCTGCCGCTGATTTTCGGCGCGGTGCGTCATTTGCTGGCCAACCATAAGGATTATCTTTCCGGCCTGGCCTCCTTCTGGCAGATGGGTCGGGATGGACAGGCTCTCCGCTCGGGCGGCATTTTGTCCGGTGCGCTGGCCGAGCTGTTCCGTTCGGCACTGTCCACCGTGGGTGCGGCTGTGGTGATGATGGTGCTTTGCCTGGGCTGTGTGATGCTGGGCTGTCATCTGACACCTGCCCGGATCCGTACCTTTTTCAGCAAGGTGAAGCCCATCTCCGAAAAGGAACTGCCCCAGGAACCCAAGGCAGAAGCCCAGCCCCGGGAGACACTGACGGTCAAGCGGGAGCCCAAAAAGCTGGCGCACGACCCCAAGGCCATCGACGTGGCGCTGGACGACGAGACCGTTCAGGTGCGTACGCCCGATAAACAGAAGGAAAGTCCTCTGCCGCCCCCCAATGTGCAGACCCCTGCCGAGGCGCTGCGGGGCATCTTCCACAAGGAGAAGAAGGCCGCCATTCAGGTCATGCCTGACGAGGGCGAGTTCCCCCAGCCCGAGCCCGAGGAGGAGCGTCCTCCTGTGGTGGTGGATATGACCGGATTTATGCCCGAGATGGATGATATTCCCGAAAATGACCCGGTGGACGATCTGCCTCCCTGGGAGGACGGAACTGTGCAGGATGCGCCTGTGGAAGCCGTCGACGATGAGGAACCCGTGGAGATGCAGATCCAGAAGGCCATGGAAATGAACGAGGGCGCACCCATTTACTTATATCCTCCCATCCGTCTGCTGAAGCCCGGCCCCGGCAAGCCCGCCGGCTCTGCCGAAGCCATCCAGCGGTGCGCCGAGCGGCTGGTGGACACCCTCCAGTCCTTTGGCGTGGAGGCCACCGTCATCGACACCACCAACGGCCCCTCGGTCACCCGCTATGAGCTGGTGCTCCAGCGGGGTATTAAGTTCTCCAAGGTGGTCAACCTGGCCGACGATATTGCGCTGGCGCTGGGCGCACAGGGCATCCGTGTTTCGGCCATCCCCGATAAAAACGCCGTAGGCATCGAGGTGCCCAACGAGATGCAGGAGCTGGTCACGGCCCGGGACATCATCGGTCATCCCATGTTCCAGAATGCCAAGAGCAAGCTGTCCTTTGCCATCGGCAAGGACATCACCGGCGCGCCGGTGGTGGGCGACATCGCCAAGATGCCACATATGCTCATCGCCGGTACCACCGGTTCCGGTAAGTCGGTGTGTATCAACTCCATCCTCATGTCCATTCTCTACAAGGCCAGCCCCGAAGAGGTGCGGCTCATCATGGTGGACCCCAAGATGATCGAGCTGGGCGTCTACAATGGCATTCCCCATCTGCTGATCCCGGTTGTCACCGACCCCAAAAAGGCGGCAGGTGCCCTGAACTGGGCGGTCACCGAAATGATGCGCCGCTACAAGCTGTTTTCGGAGATCGGTGCCCGCAATCTGGCGGCCTATAACGCCGAGATCGCCAAGGACCCCGAAAGTGAAAACGAGCCCCTGCCCCAGGTGGTCATCGTCATCGACGAGCTGGCTGACCTGATGTCGGTGGCACGGTCTGAGGTGGAAAACGCCATCATCCGTCTGGCACAGATGGCTCGTGCGGCGGGTATGCATCTGATCATTGCCACCCAGCGTCCTTCCGCCGACGTGATTACCGGTCTGATGAAGGACAACATCCCCTCCCGCATCGCCTTCGCCGTGGCCTCTGCCATCAACTCGCGCATCATTCTGGATCAGAGCGGCGCAGAAAAGCTGTTGGGCAAGGGCGATATGCTCTTTAACCCTCTGGGCGCCAACAAGCCCCAGCGCATTCAGGGCTGTTTCGTGTCCGATGCCGAGGTGGAAGAAGTAGTGGCCTTTGTCAAGCAGTGCGGCCAGCCTGAGTACAATCAGGAGATCATCGACCACATGGAGCGCTCTGTGCAGGCCGCTGAAGAAGGCGGCGCAGGCGGTGGAGGCGGCGACGATGATGACACCGACGATCCCGTCTTTGACGAGGCAGTGGAGATCGTGGTGTCCAGCGGACAAGCCTCGGTGTCCATGCTCCAGCGCCGGCTGAAGCTGGGCTATTCCCGTGCTGCCCGTCTGGTAGACCAGATGGAGGAACGGGGCATCGTAGGCCCCTTCGAGGGCAGCAAGCCCCGCGCCGTGCTCATCACCAAGTCCGACTGGCAGGAGCGCATGGCCAGAAAACGGGATCTGTAATCAGAAAATCCCCTGTTTAGGAGGTTTCTTATGCACACACGTGAACAATTTTTGCCTGTCAACCGGGAGGATATGACCGCCCGGGGCTGGTATTACTATGATTTTCTGCTGGTCACCGGCGATGCCTATGTGGATCACCCCTCCTTCGGTACGGCGGTCATCTCCCGGACGCTGGAAAAGGCCGGTTTCCGGGTGGCCATCCTGTCCCAGCCAGACTGGCACAACACCGAGGATTTCCTTGCCATGGGCAAGCCCCGCTACGGCGTGCTCATCAACTCGGGCAACATCGACTCCATGGTGGCACACTATTCTGTTGCCAAGCGTCGGCGCGCCAAGGACAACTATACCCCCGGCGGCCAGCCGGGCAAGCGCCCCGACCGGGCGGTGATCGTCTATGCCAACCGTGCCCGTGAGGCCTTCCCCGGCACGCCCATCGTCATCGGCGGCATCGAGGCATCCTTGCGGCGGTTCGCCCACTATGACTACTGGGATGACACCGTCCGTCGCACCATTCTGGAGGACAGCGGAGCCGACCTGCTTTCCTACGGCATGGGCGAGCGCTCCATGACCGAGATCGCCAAGCGGCTGAAAAAGGGCATCCCTGTGACCGAGATCCGCGATGTCCGCGGCACCTGCTTTTTGGCCAAAAGCCCCGAGGAGTGCTGCTTTGACAACGCTCTGACCCTGCCCGCCTTTGAGACCGTGCGGGAGGACAAAAAAGCCTACGCCAAGGCGGCCTTTGTCCAGCAGAACGAGAACGATTTTGCCCGGGGCAGAGCCCTCATCCAGCCCACCGGCGGCCGGTTCCTTATCCAGAATCCCCCGGCATTGCCCTTGGAGGGCAAGGAGCTGGACGAGGTGTTTGCCCTGCCCTATGCACGGTACTATCACCCCGACTACGAGGCGCTGGGGGGCGTTGCCGCCATCGAAGAGGTGCGCTTCTCCATCATCCACAACCGTGGCTGCTTCGGTGCCTGCAATTTCTGCGCCCTTGCGCTCCATCAGGGACGGTATGTCAGCGCCCGCAGCCAGGAATCTGTCCTGCGGGAGGCCAAGCTCATCGCCGCCGACCCCGATTTCAAGGGCTATATCCACGACGTTGGCGGCCCCACCGCCAACTTTGACCACCCCGCCTGTGCCAAGCAGAAGGAGCACGGCGCCTGCGCCCACCGCCAGTGCCTGTTCCCCACACCCTGTCCCAATCTGAACGCCGACGAAAGCGGCTATCTGGCCACCCTCCGCAAGATGCGTGCCATCCCCGGGGTGAAAAAGGTATTTATCCGGTCGGGTATCCGCTTTGACTATATGCTGCAGGACAAAAACGGCGACTTTTTTGCCGAGTTGGTGCGCTATCATGTGTCCGGCCAGCTCAAGGTGGCGCCCGAGCACATCAGCCCCCGGGTGCTGCACTACATGGGCAAGCCCTTTGCCGATGTGTACGACCATTTCTGCCGGAAGTACTACGCCCTGTCGGAAAAGTACGGCAAGGAGCAGTATCTGGTGCCTTACCTCATGTCCTCCCACCCGGGCAGCGGGTTGAACGAGGCCATCGACCTGGCCTGCTACCTGCGGGAGCACAAGTTGAACCCCGAGCAGGTGCAGGACTTCTATCCCACCCCCTCCACCCTTTCCACCGTCATGTATTACACCGGGCTGGATCCCCGGGACATTACCGAGGTGTTCGTTGCCCGCGACCCCGA
>CAZVRM010000032.1:0-12120 GCA_964629605.1 uncultured Oscillospiraceae bacterium | reverse complement strand
GCGGCATCCACGCCCATTTTGCGTGCCAGTTCCAGACGATAATCGTTGACGTCGGTGATGATGACCCGTCTTGCACCGGCGAATTTGCAGATGCCGGCGGCGATGATGCCGATGGGGCCTGCGCCGGTGATGAGCACGTCCTCGCCTACCAGATCCCACATGAGGGCGGTATGGGCGGCGTTGCCCACAGCGTCGAAAAAGGCCACCACATCCTCGGGCAGGCTTTCGTCGATGATGATCACATTGGAGGCGGGGATGCAGACGTATTCTGCAAAAGCCCCGTCACGATCCACGCCTACGCTGGTGGTGTTTTTGCACCACTGGATGTTGCCGGTGTGGCAGTTGCGGCAGTGGCCGCAGGTAATGTGGCCTTCGCCCGATACCCGCTGACCCACATACAGGCCGGTGACGCCGGCGCCCAACTCTGCGATCTCGCCCACATATTCATGGCCGATGGTCATGGGCTGCTTGATGTGCAGCTGCGCCCAGGGATCCCAGTTGTAAATGTGTACGTCGGTGCCGCAGATGGCAGTTTTGTGCACCTTGATCAGCACCTCACCGGGGCCGGGGGTGGGAATGGGAACCTGCCGCAGCTCCAGGCCGGGACCAAGGGTGGGTTTTACAATGGCGTTCATCATTTGCATACAAGTGTCCTCCATAAAAAGACAAATCATATAAATGTTTGTATTATAAAGACAATATAGCGCGAATTACCCGTGATGTCAATATGGATAAAGAAAAAGCCGGTGTGATCACCGGCTTTTTTCTTACAGGGTCTTCTTGCAGTCAAAGGTGCTGCACTGGGTTTCGCGGCAGGTGCAGGCACCCGAGCCGCTGATGTCTACGCTGGGCGCCATACATTTAAAATCTTTGTTGTAGGAGCAGTTGATGGCATCGCACTGAATGTCGGTCTCGGGCTCGGCAGAGGTGTGGCGGGAGACTACATTGCTGTAATTCTCAGCACGCTGGGTAAAGCTGTTGCAGCAGGTATCACCTTTGGTATCGGCGTTGGAGCCGTCTACCTTGATGCCTTCCCGGATACACAGCTCGTTCTGATTGTTGGAGCAGCTGCGGACGTTACATCTCAGATAGCTCATGATTTCATCTTCCTTTCTCATCCTTCAAAACAGGGCGTTTCTATTGCAGTATGGCGCCGGACACTGGAAAATATGCATTTATGGCGAAAACTTGCGCAAATGAGCAAAAAAACCAAAAAACACACGGTTATTTTGGCATTTTTTCGAGGGAAACTGTGAGATTTGCCCTTGCATTTTTAACCGCACTTTACTATAATGAAAATACGGTGGAGAATTGTGGGGGATTGCGCCCATTTTAGGCCATTTCGTGGTGATTTTTTGAGAAGGAGGGGAGAGCGGATGCGCGGCGAATATCAGCATAATATTGACGCCAAGGGACGTCTGATCTTCCCCATCAAGCTGCGTGAAGAACTGGGCGAGCACTTCGTCATCTTCAAGGGGCTGGACAACTGTATCAATGTCTATTCTCAGGAAAAGTGGAACGCCTTTGAAGCACAACTGGCCGCACTGCCCTCCAAGGCACGAAAGGTGCAGCGTTTCTTCTCCGCCAACTTTGAATGTGAACCCGACGCCCAGGGACGTATCC
The DNA here is from genome assembly GCA_964629605.1 of uncultured Oscillospiraceae bacterium. GTDB lineage: Bacteria > Bacillota > Clostridia > Oscillospirales > Butyricicoccaceae > UBA4644. The sequence continues at coordinate 10,497 of CAZVRM010000032.1, read as the reverse complement.
TCATTCCGCAGACGCTCCGGGATTATGCCGAGCTGAAAAAGGATGTTACCGTCATCGGCGTAAATGACCATGTGGAGATCTGGGACAGTGCCAAGTGGAAGGCCTATAACGATTCGGCCGATACCGAGGAAATTGCCGAGATGATGGATCTGCTGGGGGTCTGACATGGAGTTTGCACACGTTTCTGTTTTGCCCCTGGAATGTATGGAGGGGCTGAATATTAAGCCGGACGGCATTTATGTGGACGGCACCACCGGCGGCGGCGGTCATTCGCTGCTGATCGCAGAGCGCCTGTCCGATAATGGCCGACTGATCTGCTTTGACCGGGATCAGGAGGCGCTGGCCGCCGCAAAGACCCGACTGAAGGATCATCTGCACAAGATCACCTTCGTGCAGAGCAATTTTGAATACATGAAGGAAAAGCTGGAGGAACTGGGACTGGACGGTATCGACGGCGTCCTGTTCGATCTGGGCGTGTCCTCCTATCAGCTGGATAACCCTGAGCGGGGCTTTTCCTATATGCACGACGCGCCGCTGGATATGCGTATGGATCAGACCCAGCCCTACAGTGCCTATGACGTGGTCAACGGCGAAAGCTTTGAGGAACTGCGCCGCATCATCAGCCTGTACGGTGAAGAGCGCTTCGCCGGAAAGATCGCATCTGCCATCGTGAAAAAGCGGGAGCAGGCACCGATCGAAACTACCCTGGAGCTGGTGGATGTGATCAAGAGCGCCATGCCCGCCGCAGCAAAAAAAGAAAAGCAGCATCCCGCGAAGCGCACCTTCCAGGCCATTCGCATTCAGACAAATATGGAACTGCGCGCGGTGGAGACCGCCGTGGCTGACGCGCTGGATTGCCTGAACCCCGGCGGAAGATGCGCCGTCATCAGCTTCCATTCGCTGGAAGACCGCATTGTCAAACACACCTTTTTGGATGCAGCCAAGGGCTGCACCTGTCCCAAGAGCTTTCCCATCTGTATCTGCGGCAACAAGCCCAAGGTGAAGGTCATCACCAAGAATGCTGTGGTGGCTGCCGATGCGGAACAGACCGACAACCCCCGCGCCCGCTCTGCCAAGCTGCGGGTTGCTGAGAAACTGTAAGTACCCATTCTGTAAGGAGGAACAAGATGAGCCGTTATAACGACAGCAGCGCCGTCAAACTGGAGCGCTTCCCGGTAGAACGGGTACAGAATCAGACCGAACAGCAGCCGCTGGAGGTATTGGAGAGTGGAGCCAAAACCAGAGTCCAGCAGCAGGCAGTACCCTATGGTAAGTACATTGTCATTCTGGCCTGCGTCTTCGCTGTGGCGCTCACCATCGTGGCAAGCTATATGCAGCTGGCTACCATCAATCTGGAGAACGCCAAAATGCGGCAGGAGATCACCCAGCTGAAGGACGATCAGAATGCGCTCAACGCCAAGAAGGAGCAGATCTATAACCTGTCCTATGTGGAGGACTATGCCGAGAATGTGCTGGGCATGGTCAAGCTGGATAAGAGCCAGGTGCATTATATGGAGATGGACACCGGCGACCGGATGATCCTGGCAGCAGCTTCTATGAAGAGCGCCGAGGACAGCAGTGCCGGGTTTATGAGCCGTCTGGCGCAGACCTTCAGCATTGTGCTGGAATATCTCAACTAAACCGTGGAATATAGTTTGAATGGATTCATTTAAGGAGTAAGGCGTTTTTATGCGTCTTGCTCCATTTTCGCACTTAAGACACCCAACAATTTTCCCCGTTTTTTCCGAAAAGGAGCCAATATGTCCCAAATTGACCGTAAAGCTGACCGTCATACCCGGGGCCGCATCATGTTTATGAGGGCGGTTTTTTGCGTACTGTTTGCCTCTGCCGTTATCATACGTCTGGCATTTTTACAGATCATCAATCAGGATTTTTACCAGCAAAAGGCATTGAACAACCAGACCCGGGACATCACGCTTTACCCCACCCGAGGTACCATTTACGACACCAACGGCAAGCCACTTGCCATTTCCGCCAGCACCGAAATGCTGATTCTGAATCCCCGGCAGATCACTCCCAAGGAATCTGCCGATCTGACCAAGGCGGAGCGGGCGCTGCTGGGGCTTGCCGAAAAAGAGAAATGCACCCTTACCGACGAGCAAAGAGCCGCCATTCGGGAGAAGCGCATTGAGCTGATCGTGGAGACGCTGCCCACTCTGATTGCTGTGGATAGCGAAACGGTTGCCGCCAAGGCAGCAAAGGACAGCGCCTATCAGGTCATCCTTCGGGGAATCGAAAAGGATCAGGCCGATCTGGTGCGTCAGTTCATGAATGATAACAAGCTGGGCGGCGCACTGTATTTTGTGGGCGACTCCACTCGCTACTATCCCTACGGCAGCTTTTTGGCCCACGTGCTGGGCTGCGTGGGTACCGACGAACAGGGGCTCACCGGTCTGGAAAAGAAATACGACGACGTGCTGACCGGTACGGCAGGCCGCGCAGTCACCCTTACCGACCGTGACGGCAACGCCCTCACCGAGGACTATGAGCTGTATTATCCCGCCGAAGAAGGGCAGTCGCTGGTGCTGACCATCGACGAGGTGCTGCAGCATTTTCTGGAGAAAAATCTGGAGATCGCCTATAACGACAATGAGGTGCAGGGCTCGGCCATCGGTCTTGTCATGGACGTGAACGACGGCGGCATCCTTGCCATGGCCTCTTATCCCGACTTTGACCCCAACGATCCCTTTACATTGTCCGAGACGGTGCAGGCCGGGATCGACGCTATCGCCGACGATGAAGAACGAGCCGCCGCCCGTTCCGAAGCGGTCTATGAGCAGTGGAGCAACAAGCCGGTATCTTTCCTGTACTATCCCGGCTCCACTTTCAAGATCATCACCACCGCCGCCGCGCTGGAGGAGGGAATCGTCACCGAAAACAGCCAGTTTTATTGTTCCGGCTCCATGATGGTGGAAGGCTGGCACAAGCCCATTAACTGCTGGAAACGTGTGGGTCACGGTGCCCAGAATCTGCGGAACGTGCTGGAAAACTCCTGCAACCCGGCCATTATGAACATCGGTCTGAGCATGGGTCGCACCACCTTTGCCGAATACGTCAAGGCCTTTGGTCTGCGGGATAAAACCGGCATCGACCTGACCGGCGAAGCGGTGGGTCTGTTCAACCTCAGCTCCAATGTTGACCTTGCGGTTTACTCCTTCGGTCAGAACTTCTCTCTGACCCCGCTGCAGATGATCACGGCCGTGTCAGCCGTGGCAAACGGCGGCACTCTGCTGGAACCCCATATCGTCAAGGAAGTGCTCAATGCTGACGGCACGGTTGCCGAAAGCTACGGACGCACCGAGGTGCGGCAGGTCGTCTCGGCTGAGACTTCCGAAACCATGCGGGAGATGCTGGAAAGCGTGGTCAAGGTGGGTACCGGTAAAAACGCCTATGTTGCAGGCTACCGGATCGCCGGTAAGACCGGTACCACCGAAAAAATCGCCGATATGAACCAGACCGGACAGGATGATCTATACGTTACCTCCTTCGTGGCGTTCGCCCCGGCAGATAACCCTCAGATCGCAGTTCTGATCCTGCTGGATATGCCCACCGTGGGCAATATTTCGGGCGGTATTAACACCGCGCCCATTGTGCGTCGCTTCATGGAAGAGGCGCTGCCTTATCTGGACATTGATGCCATTTACACCGAAGACGAAGAGAGCGCCAAGAGCGTCATCATGCCCGACCTGACCGGCATGAGCTACAGCGACGCCGAGGCCGCCCTGAAAAAGCTGGGTCTGACCTGCAGCAGTGTGGGCAGTGAGGCCAAAATCACCGATCAGGTGCCTGCCGCCAATGCCACCGTGTCCAGCAATACCAAAGCCATCCTCTATCTGGGCGGCAGCAAGCCTGATAAACAGGTGACTGTCCCCGATCTGACCCTCCATACATTGAATAATGCAAAGAGCACGCTGCAGAATATGGGTCTGTATATCCGCGTAGCCGGCGGTGTGTCGGAAGGCACCCAGACGGTCACCAAGCAGGATATTGCCGGCGGCACGCAGGTGGCCTACGGCTCGGTGATTACGGTGGAAACCACCGATACCTCCCAGCAGTCCCATTGATCGTTGCAGACCACCATTCATCTTCTGGAAAGGAGAAGCGAATGACCTTACATGAATTACTGTCCGACCTGCAGGTCAAGCACCTGTCCGGCTCGGCAGATCGTGAAATTTCCGGCGTATGTTACGATTCCCGGAAGGTGACCGAAGGATGCCTGTTTGTAGCCATCAAGGGCTTCCGCAGTGACGGTCATCAGTACATCAAAAAGGCGCTGGAGCTGGGCGCATCGGCCATTCTGGTGCAGGAAGTCCCTGCGGAAGCACTGCCCGACAGCGTTTCGGTCTGGCAGTGCCACGATACCCGCGCTGCGCTGGCGCGTATTGCCGCCGTTTGGTACGGTCATCCCGAAAAACAGCTCAAGCTGATCGGCGTCACCGGAACCAATGGCAAGACCACCGTTACCCATCTGATTCGCCATGTTTTGGAACAAAACGGCGAAAAATGCGGTCTAATCGGTACAAACGGCGTATTTTTCGGAGAAATCGCCCGGGAATCGGCGCGCACCACGCCTGAATCGCTGGAATTGTACGGCATTCTGCGGGAAATGGCTGATGCAGGGATGACCTGCGCCGCTATGGAAGTGTCCTCCCACAGCTTGGCGCTGGATCGGGTACTGGGACTGCAGTTTACCGCCGCCGCCTTTACCAACCTGACCCAGGATCATCTGGATTTCCATGGGGATATGGAACGCTATTTTGCCGCCAAGGCCATGCTGTTTGATCGCTGCGACACCGCTGTTTACAATCTGGACGATCGCTGGGGCGCTCGTCTGGCACAGGAAAAGAGCGGCGCGGCCATCACCTTTTCCGCCAAGGAAAACGCTGCCCAGCTGGTGGCGAAAAATGTCCGCCTGCTGCCCGATGGGGTGCAGGCCGTGGTGGTGCAGGACTGCGACATCGCTCGCCTGAGCCTGCCCATCCCCGGAATGTTCTCGGTGTATAACGCCCTCACCGCAGCAGGCTGCTGTCTGGCGCTGGGGCTGACTCTGGAGCAGATCACCGAAGCGCTGGCAACTGCTTCCGGCATCAAAGGCCGGACGGAGATCGTGCCCACCGGTCGGGATTTTACCGTCATGATCGACTATTCTCACACTCCCGACAGCATGGAAAATATCCTGCGTACCGTCCGGGGCTATGCCAGGGGGCGGGTCATTGGCCTGTTTGGTGCAGGCGGTGACCGGGATAAGGAAAAACGACCCCTCATGGGCAAAATCGGTATCCAGAACTGTGATCTGTGTATCGTCACCTCCGACAACCCCCGCAGTGAAGAGCCGGAGGCCATCATTCGGGATATTCTGTCCGGTATGGACGGCAAGGCGCGCCCCAAGGTCATTGTGGATCGGCGGGAGGCCATCGCCTGGGCAGTGCAAAATGCCCGTAAGGACGACATCATCGTGCTCATGGGCAAGGGACAGGAAACCTATCAGGAGATCCGGGGCGAAAAGCTCCATCTGGACGAACGGGAAGAAGTGGCAAAGGCGCTGACCCAATCATAAGGTCATCCTGAGCGGAGCGAAGGATCTCCCGTGTTCGGCATGAGGAAGGAGATTCTTCGGCCGTTGGCCTCAGAATGACAACGACAGACGTTTCAAAGGACAGGAGATAAGAATATGAGCAGACTGATCGACATTCTTCAGACGGCAGGCGTGGCTTTTGTGGTGGCTGTGCTGCTGGCACCGATAATCATCAAAAAACTGCGGGAGCTGAAGTTCGGCCAGAAGATTCTGGAGGACGGCCCCACCTGGCACAAGAGCAAACAGAATACCCCCACCATGGGTGGCGTGATCTTCATGATCGCCATGACGCTGGCCATCCTCACCACGTTGCCCACCATGATCGCCCAGCACGATTACCGTCCGCTGGTGATGCTGGGACTGAGCCTGGTGTTCGGCTTCATCGGCATGGTGGACGACTGGACCAAGATCAAAAAGAAGCACAACAAGGGTCTGACCGCCCTGCAGAAGCTGCTGCTGCAGATCGCAGCCGCCGTGCTGTTCCTGGTTGTCATGCGGGTGATGGGCTATCTGGAAGCCCATCTGTATATCCCCTTTGTGGGTGTGACCCTGCGTCTGCCCTGGCTGCTGTATTTGCTGTTCAGCGTGGTAGTCATCGTGGGTGCTGACAACGCGGTGAACCTCACCGACGGCATCGACGGCCTGTGCACCTCGGTGACCTTTGTGGTAGCGCTGTTTTTCTCGGCGGTCTTCCTGCGGGAGAGCACCGGCGCAGCCACCTTTGCGCTGGCTTTGGCAGGCGGTCTGCTGGGCTTCTTCCTGTTCAACAAGAACCCTGCCCGGGTGTTCATGGGCGACACCGGCTCGTTGTTCCTGGGCGGCGCAGTGTGCGCCATGGCCTTTGCCTATGATATGCCGCTGATCCTGGTGATCATCGGTCTGGTATACATTATCGAGACGCTGTCTGTGGTCATTCAGGTAGGTTATTTCAAGCTGACCCACGGCAAACGCTTTTTCAAGATGGCGCCCTTCCATCATCATTTGGAAATGAGCGGCTGGAGCGAGTGGAAGATCGTTATCGCCGCCACCGTGCTCACCGCAGTGCTGTGCGCCATCTCGCTGCTGGCATAAACCCTTTACCGTTGTCGAAAGGAGCTGTTTCCCATCGCCACCAATATGGCACGCAAGAAAAAAACGCCGGAACCCATCCCCATGCCCCAGAGCCGCCCCACTCCCGTGGAGCCGGTAGAGCGTGTGGAGCGATGCGGCCATATTGACCAGCCCCTGCTGCTGCTGACCCTCCTTTTGTTGGGATTGGGTCTGATCTGTATGTTTTCGGCCAGCTACGCCACGGCCTATGACACCCAGGACGGCAACTCCACCTATTTCATTCTGCGGCAGGGAATTTTTGCCGCAGGCGGTCTGGTGGTCATGTTCATTGCCTCCAAATTTGACTATCATAAGCTGCACTATTTTGCCATTCCTTCGCTGCTGCTGGCCGTGGCGGTGATGGCAACCATCAAAATCCCCGGCCTGGAAAATATGTGGGTCAACATTAACGGCGCCATCCGCTGGATCCATCTGCCGGGTATCGGTACTTTCCAGCCATCCGAGTTGGCAAAGGTCGCCGTGATTCTGTGTTTTTCCAGCCTGTCTACCATTTATGGACGGAAAAAGATGCGCACTCTTCGGTGGGGAATCCTGCCTTTCATGGGCATCCTCGGCGTTTTCGCCCTGGAAATGATGTGGGAAAAGCATCTGTCGGGTACCATGATCATCGCCGCCGTCGGCATGGTCATCATCTTCTTTGCAGGTGCCAATCTGTTCTGGTTCGGTCTGGGCGGCTGTGGCATCGCAGCGGCTGGTATTTGGTATATTGGAAGTCACAGCTACGCCATGGATCGCATCAAGATCTGGCTGGATCCCTTTATCGACCCGCTGGGCGACGGCTGGCAAGGTGTTCAGGCGCAGCTCGCCATCGGCAGCGGCGGCTTCTGGGGGCTGGGTCTTGGACAGAGCATCCAAAAGCACCTGTACCTGCCAGAGCCGGCCAACGATTTCGTATTTGCCGTCTGGTGCGAAGAAATGGGCTTTGTGGGCGCGGTCACACTGGTGGTGCTGTTTGCATTGCTCATTTGGCGGGGGTATCACATTGCCCTCAATGCATCCGATCGCTTCGGCACGCTGCTGGCAGCAGGCATCACCACCCAGATCGCTGTTCAGACCTTTTTGAACCTGTGCGTGGTCACCGGTCTGCTGCCCATTACCGGTGCGTCATTGCCCTTTTTCAGTTACGGCGGTACGGCATTGCTGATCCAGCTGGCCGAAATGGGCATTTTGCTGGCAATTTCGAGAGAAATGCCCGCACCCAGACAAGGATAACGTAGAAAGAAGGGACGTTTTATGAAGATCGTCTTTGCAGGCGGCGGAACGGCGGGGCATGTGAATCCTGCTTTGGCCGTTGCCGGATATATCTGCAAGCAGGAGCCGGGCAGTCAGGTATGGCTGTCGGGCGGCAAGGGCAATATCGAGGAAAAACTGGCCGCCAAGGCTGGCTATCCCATCTACACCTTCCCGCTGAAGGGTCTGTCCCGGGCCAAGAGCCTTGCGGGCATCAAACAGACGGTGCGTGCGCTGCTGGATATGCAAAAAGCCACCGGTGAGTGCAAAAAGATCCTCCGGGACATTCAGCCCGATGTGGTCATGGGTACCGGCGGCTACGCCAGCTTCCCCATGGTGCGGGCTGCTGCCCAGCTGGGGATCAAGACAGCCATTTTGGAGGTCAACGCCACCCCCGGCATCGCCACCAAGCAGTTGGCGAGGAAGGTGGACTGCACCATGCTGTCCTTCTCCGAGACCGAAAAGCTGGTGCCCGGTGCCAAACGGTGCGTGCTCACCGGCAGTCCCGTCCGGGAAGAGATCCTCCGCTGCAGAGAAAAGGAATACGCCTCCCTTTTTGACAATGACAAGCCCACACTGGTTTGCTTCTGGGGCAGCGTGGGCGCCAAGTATATGAACGAAAAAATGGTGGAGGTGGCGCAGCTGGTGACCCAGCGGCAGCAGTTTAACCTGCTGCAGGTCAGCGGTGCTTCCCACTACGGCTGGATGAAGGATGCGCTGACAAAGGCCGGTGTAGTCACCGACAAGGGCAACTTCCGTCTGACCGATTATATCTATGATATGGATCGGGTGCTGGCAAAGGCCGATCTGATCCTGTGCCGCGCCGGTGGAACGCTGTCCGAACTGTGCGCTGCCGGAGCTCCTGCTATGGTAGTGCCTTCGCCCTATGCGGCCGAAAATCATCAGGAAAAGAACGCCCGGATTCTGGAATCTGCCGGAGCCGTCAAGGTCATCACCGAGAAGGAATCCACCCCCGAGCTGATCTACGACACCGCCTGGAGCCTGCTGCAGGCTCCCGATACGCTGGCTGAAATGGGCAAAAATGCCCGCGCAAAAGCCCAGCCCGACGTTTTGGAGCATATTTATCAGACCCTCAAGAACCTGTAAGGTACAAACGGCATAGAATGGCTCGAAAGGAGTCTTTCTGATGTCTTATTACATGGTGCAGGGCGGGCAGACCCTGCGAGGGAGCGTCCCCATCAGCGGCGCAAAAAACAGCGTTCTGCCCATTTTGGCGGCTACCCTGCTCAACGGCGGCCGCAATGTGTTACATAACTGCCCCAATCTGCGGGATGTGCGCTCAGCCATCCAGATTCTGGAGCATCTGGGCTGCAAGGTCAGCAGGGAAGGGGACACCGTCACGGTGGATTCCTCCGTGGTGGATCGCTGGGACGTACCCCACGAGCTGATGCGGGAAATGCGTTCCTCGGTGATCTTTTTAGGGCCGATTCTGGCGCGCTGCGGCAGAGCGCGGCTCAGTTTGCCCGGCGGCTGTGACATCGGCCAGCGGCCCATTGACCTGCACCTGTCAGCCTTGCGTAAACTGGGGGCTGTCATCCGGGAGCAGGGCGGCGACATTTTGTGCGAGGCCAACGACCTGCAGGGCAGGGACATCATCCTCAGCTTCCCCAGTGTGGGGGCAACCGAAAACACTCTGCTCACCGCCACGGCCTGCGGCGGGGTTACCCGCATCATCAACGCCGCCCGGGAGCCGGAGATCGCCGATCTGCAGGAGTTCCTCCGAAAGGCAGGCGCGCAGGTGTCCGGCGGGGGCGAGAGCGTCATCACTGTTTCGGGCACCACGCCCCGGCGAGACGTGGAACACACCATTCTGCCCGATCGGATCGAAGCCGCTACCTTTTTGTGTGCGACTGCGGCCTGTGGAGGGGAAGTGACCTTGACGGGCGCTGAGCCGGAGCATATCGGTACAGTGCTTCAGTGCCTGCGGGACGGCGGCTGCACCGTTTGCTCGGCGGGACGCACCATCACACTGCTGGCGCCCCGGCGGCTGGGCAGTATGCCTACCGTGCGCACCATGCCCTATCCGGGCTTTCCCACCGACAGTCAGGCACCGCTGATGGCGGCGGCCTGTACCGCCCAGGGCAGTGCATTATTTATCGAAACCATTTTTGAAAACCGCTTCCGTCACGCTGCCGAGCTGCAGCGCATGGGCGCAGACATCCGCATCAGCGGAAGAACGGCACTGGTCATCGGAAAGCCCCTGCACGGTGCGCGGGTACGCAGCACCGATCTCCGGGGCGGCGCCGCGCTGGTGGTTGCCGCATTGGCTGCACAGGGGGAAAGCCGGGTGGAAGACCTGACCCACATTGACCGGGGCTACGAGCATTTTGCCCAAAAACTCACCGGGCTGGGCGCAAGTATCCAACGCATGGACGATTGAAAAACAAGGAAAGGAAAGGCACTATGGCACAGCGAAAAGGACAATCCAAAGAGCGCCGACGCCGCCGTCGTGCACGGCGGGGCGGTGCGCCCACCGTGCTGGTTTTGCTGTGCCTTCTGGTGGGTGTGGTGGCCATCATCACCGCCATGACCATCTTCTT
>CAZVRM010000031.1:0-12131 GCA_964629605.1 uncultured Oscillospiraceae bacterium | reverse complement strand
CGCCGCCGCCACCGTTGTGCTGCACTTCCTGCAGCGGTGTAAAACAGAGGAATAACGCATTTAGGGAGGGGATTTTCCCTCCCTTTTTCTGATTTTTTGCAGATTTTTTCAAAAAAGGCTTTACAAATCAAAAAAGATTCGATATAATAATCAAGCGTTCCCAGTAGGGGATGCAATAAAGGGGTATAGCTCAGTTGGTAGAGCAGCGGTCTCCAAAACCGCGTGCCGAGGGTTCAAGTCCTTCTGCCCCCGCCACCAGGAAGACCGATGCGTTTGCGTCGGTCTTTTTGTTTTTCTTCTAACTATAAACAAAAGCCGATGCTCACGCATCGGCTTTGTCATTTAATCCTCCGGCAGGAGAGGAATGTCGGGCAGTTCCGTGGTCTGGGTCGCGCCGGGAACATAGGCATAGGCCGGGCTCTCACTCAGCAGGATGCCATCCTTGCCCGCCGTGCGGATGTTCAGCAGCGACAGCTCCTCCGGGTGCACCTCAGGCAGCAAAAGGATATGGCTGTTGATAAACTGAGTCTCCTGCTCATCCTCCTCCACCGTCACGGTACTCCACTGGCTGAAGCCCTGCCCCAGCACCAGCAGACCGTCGGCAGTATCCACCGCATAATGGATCTCGGGCGGCGTGATGCCCATCTGCAACTGGGTAGGCTGCGGAATCTCGTCCTTATAGGCCTCCCGGTCGCCGTACAGCAGGTCATATTCCAGCAGCTCCAAGGTCTCCTCGTAGCGGGAATTGCCGCTGTAATTCTGGTGCAGCTTGGTGAGGATACCGTTTTCCATGTCCAGCAGCTCCAGCACCCGGGCACTCAGCTGATAGGCTTCCAGATCCCGATCCTCTTTGGGCAGGTCAAAGTTGCTCCAAATCACATATTCACTTTGCAGCAAGCTGCCCCGGTTCAGGTCTTCTTCCTCCAGATCCAGCTTGGGCAGGTGATCGCCAAACAGCACCACCACGGTCGGCTCTCCCCGATAGGCCAGCGCCTGCAGCAGCTCTGCCACAAACCGATCGGTACCCTGAATGAGGCTCATGTAATAGCCCATGCTGTAGGCCGCGTCGGCATCCGCGATGCCGCCTTCCACCGTCACAGGCAGCTCGCCGAACTCGCCGTTTTCGGCATCATATTTTCCATGGCCCTGCACGGTAATGGTATAGACCAGATCCCTGCCCTCGGTGCTGTCCAGCGCCTTGAGCACCGCCTGAGTCAGACAGGCATCGGTAGCCCAGCCCCGGGGCGTCTGCTCCACGTTTTCCATGTACTCCACCGAGGTAAAGGTGTCAAAGCCCAGATTGGAAAACACCTGATTTCGGTCATAAAAGCTGCCGTAATGGTTATGTACCGCGTGACAGCGATAGCCCAGCTCCCGCAGATTGTAGCACAGGCTCTCGCAGGAGGTGTCCTGCAGCACGGTCTTATAGGGATACTCACCGGCGCCGAAATATTCACAGCTCATGCCGGTGATGACCTCAAACTCGGTGTTGGCTGTACCGGAACCGATGGAAGGCACGCTCAAAAGACCGGCAGAACAGGTCTCCCGCAGCGCGTTGAGGGTAGGTGTGGGATCTTCACTGGGCACCAGACCCTGGATGCGTCCCACATCCATCACCGATTCCAACTGCACGAACAGAATGTTGGGCTTGATTTGGGGATCGGGCTCCGCAGAATCGGCATGGATGGCATCCAACACCTGCTCCATGGTCTCCTCGGAATAATCCTCCGGCTCGTCAATGCCCAGCGAAAAAACACTGGCCGAAAAGCAGTAGGTAAAGCCGTATTCCAGATAGGCATCGGGCAGATTGGGAAACTCACTCCCCAGCTTCCCGTCATACAGGCCGCCCAGCGTCAGACAGATAAGGCTCAGACCACAGGCCAGCACCAAAGCGATGCCTTTGCGCCATTTGGGCTGCAGCTTTGGGCAGCGGATGCCCTCCCGGATCAGCAGTGCAATGGCTGTCACCGCAGCTGATGCTGCCAAAACGGTCTGCCAAGGGGTCAGATAGGTGGGCAGCACTGTCCACACGCTGTCCAGCAGCAAAAAATCGATCATGGCCAGCGGCGTGGTACGGAAAAACAGCGTGACGCAGTTGATCGCGCCCATGGCCAGCCAAAACACCGTCACCAACCCACGGACAAATGCCTGTCGCCGGAACAACAGCGACAGGCTCAGGGTCAGCAGAATGACCCCCATGCCGAAGAAAAAACCGGTGGGATTGTCTGCCAGCAGCAAAAATCCGCCCAGCACACCGTGTCGGTGGAGGGATTCCAGCAAATATTCCAGCAAAAAGGCCAGCAGCACCAGCTGCAGGCTCTCCTTTTGCCGCAAAAAGCTAAAAATGCGAGTTCGGGTCTTCATAGGTTATTTGTTATAGATCCTGCTCCCCGCAGGCACCGAATGGGTCAGCCACACGCTGCCGCCGATGGTGGAATCGTCACCAATATAGGTATCACCGCCCAGAATGGTGGCGCCGGCATAGATGACCACGTTGTTGCCCACACGGGGATGGCGGTGCACGCCCTTGACCGGGTTGCCCTCGTCGTCCATGGCAAAGCTCTTTGCGCCCAGCGTCACGCCCTGATACAGCTTGACCCGCTCACCGATGATACAGGTCTCACCGATGACCACGCCGGTGCCATGGTCGATGAAGAAATACCTGCCGATGGTAGCGCCGGGATGGATGTCGATGCCGGTGCGGGAGTGGGCCTGTTCGGTCATCATCCGGGGGATCAGCGGCACCCCCAGCTCATACAGCCGGTGTGCCAGACGGAAGATGGAAAGTGCCTCAAAGGCGGGATAGGCCAGCAGGATCTCCTCGGCAGAGCGGGCAGCCGGGTCGCCCTCATAGGCGGCAATGATGTCGGTGTTGAGCACCTCGGCAATGTCACACAGGCTGTCCATAAACTTGCAGGCGATCATATCGGCCTTTTCCCGGCAGCCATCACAGTCCAAACCGCCCTTTTGGGCCTCCTGACAGGTGGCCGTCATGATGCTGGCGCACATTTCGTACAGCAGTGCGGCGGCCTCCTGCAGCTTGCCGGTGACCAGAGAGGGCACAAACTCCGGCTGCACGATGCCGTCATGGTAAATGGTTGGATACATGGCGCAGCGAAGCAGGTCGATGAGCCGACGCACCTTGTTCTGCATACCGTAACCGCTGATGGCGCCATCTCCGGCGGTCTGATGGGTGATGGCAGTCAAATTCTGGGCGGTGGACACCGCGTTATCCCGCAGCCATTGCTGGATCATAGGTAATCGCTCCTTTTTCTGTAAAAAACAGGGGTCACCTTCCGGTGACCCCTTGTTGTTCCCCCAAGGGGAAAGTTTTTTCTGTTATTCCACAGAGATCAGATAGCTGTAGACCGGCTGACCGCCGCACAGCACGTTGATCTCAGCCTCACCGGCAACCTTCTGGAACAGCTCGCTGACCTTTGCGGCCTGCTCCTCGTCGGCGCCTTCGCCGTGGATGATGGTGATGAAGTTGCACTCTTCCTTGCACAGCGCCTTTGCCAGCGCCTCCATGACGGCAAAGAAGTCCTTGCCGGTCTCCAGCAGCTTGCTCTCCACCAGCGCCATATGGTCGCCTTCCTCAATGTGCATACCGTCGAACTCGCTGTCGCGGGCGGCATAGGTCACCGAACCGGACTTCACGGCGGCAACGGCATCCTCCATGGCCTGCTGATTGGCTTCCAGCTCCAGATCGTGGTCAAAGGACAGCATGGCGGCGATTCCCTGGGGAATGGTCTTGGTGGGCAGCACCACGACCTGCTTGTCGGACAGGGCAGCAGCCTGCTGGCCGGCCATGATGATGTTCTTATTGTTGGGCAGCACAAAGACGATCTCGGCAGGAGTCAGGTCGATGGCGCGCAGAATGTCCTCGGTAGAGGGGTTCATGGTCTGGCCGCCGCCAACCACGTTGTCAGCGCCCAGCTCCCGGAACAGGTTCATGACGCCTTCACCGGCAGCCACAGAAACAAAGCCGTAGCGGGTGACGGGAGCGGCATACTCCCGCTTGCCCATGTTGGCCTCGGTCTCCTCAGAGACGATCTTGCGGTGCTGTTCCACCATGTTTTCCACCTTGACGGTGATCAGCTGGCCATACTTGAGGGCTTCGCCCAGAGCCAGATGAGGCTCGTTGGTGTGCACATGGACTTTGACGATTTCATCGTCCTCCACGACCACCACGCAGTCGCCGATGGTGGGCAGGAACTGCCGCAGATCGTCGGGATCCTTGTCGGTCTCCCGGGCGGCGATGAACTCGGTGCAGTAGTCAAAATTGATCTCACCCTCGTCAAAGGAGGAGAAGTCGGCGCTCTCCACCGTCATGGCGGGGTTGATGACCGGCACGGGGATCTTCCGTGCCAGACGGGTGATGGTGCCCGACAGGGCATCCTGCATACCCTGCAGGATCAGCACATAGCCGAAGCCACCTGCATCCACAACGCCGGCCTTTTTCAGCACGGGGTTCTGGTTGACGGTTTCATCCAGCGCCTTCTTGGCGGCCTTGATGGCAGCGCCCAGAACGGCCTCGGGGTCACGGCTCTTTTTGGCAGCCTTAACGGCAGCGTCACCGGCAATGCGAGCCACGGTGAGAATCGTACCCTCGGCGGGCTTCATCACGGCCTTGTAGGCAGTGGCAGCGCCCTCCTTCAAGCCCTCAGCCAGCACAGCGCCGTCGGCGGTGCGGGCATCCTTCATGCCCTTGGCAATGCCGCGGAACAGCAGTGAGGTGATAACGCCCGAGTTGCCCCGTGCGCCACGGAGCAGGGCGCTGGAGGTGACCTCCAGTGCACGACCCAGCGTGGGATTCTCCAGCTTGTTCAGCTGGTCGGCTGCGGCGTTCAGGGTCATGGACATATTGGTGCCGGTGTCTCCGTCGGGTACGGGGAAGACGTTCAGTGCGTTGACTTCCTCCATCCGGTCGGCAACGGCACCTGCCGCTGCCAGGATCATTTCTTTATAGGCTTCGCCATCGATCATTTTAGCCATTATTCGTTTGCCTCCTATACTTACTGCGCGGATCAGGCCTTGACGGTCTCAACGTACACGTTGATCTTTTCCACCGTCACGCCGCAGGTATGCTGCACCTGGTAACGTACCTGATGCTGGAGATTGCGGCAGGTGGTTCGCACGTTCACGCCGCTGTCCAGCGCCACGTGCAGGTCAAGCTCCACGCCTTCCGGGGTGCTCTTCACATCCACGCCCTGGGTCTGCTTTTCGCCTTTCAGCAGGCGCACCAGACCGTCCAGAGCAGAGCGCGCGGCCATTCCGCGCACGCCAAAGCAGGCCGCGGCGGCCTTTCCGGCCACTTGAGCTACAACGTCATTGGAGATGCCGATGACGCCGTTTTGGGTATCAATTCGCATAAGCGCGTCCTCCTTGCTGGATGGTGTTCCCTCGGAACGAATTTATACATGATAAGCATACCATAAACCGATGGCAAATGCACGGTTTTTTTGGAAAAACTTTTGAAATTTTATGTAAACAACAACAAAGGCAAAGAAAAACGGCTCCAAAAAGGGAGCCGTTTGGCGGTTTTTACCAATTATTTGTTGATATAATTCAGCGGATTCTGGGTTTTACCGTTGTACAAAATCTCAAAATGCACGTGAGAACCGTAGCTTCGGCCGGTATTGCCCACCTTTGCGATGATATCGCCCTGCGCCACCTTATCGCCCTTCTTTACCAGCAGTTTACTGCAGTGAGCATAACGGGTGACATAGCCGTTCTGATGGTCGATATACACGCAGTAGCCGTAGTTGCCCTTCCAGCCGGCATAGGTGACCACACCGCCGTCGGAAGCCCAGATGTTGGTGCCGGTGGCACCGGCAAAGTCCACACCGGTATGGGTATCACCCAGGTTGGGACGGTAGCCGTAACCGGAAGAATACCGTCCGTTGGAGGGCTTGATAAACTTACCGGTGGCCATATACCGGGGCAGCGCCTTGGTGCCCACGATTTTGACAGCCGAGACCGGTTCTGCGATGACGCTGTAGCTGAGCACCTCACGGGCGGTCTCCTCACCGTTCACATAGGTGATGTCGGCCACCACGTCGGCCGAGCCGTTGACGCCCTGCACCTTCATCTCGCTCTTGTTCTTATACATGGTGTCATCGTACTCGATGAGGGTCTCGAAGGGGATGGCCTCCACATAGCTTTCGGTGATAGTCTGCTGCACCGAAAGATAGGGCACAGCGCCCGAAAGCAGGATCTCCTGACCGATGTTGATACGGGCTTCATCCAGATCGGGGTTGAGCGCCTTGATCTCGCTGACCGTCATATCAAACCGCTGACCGATGGCGCTGACGGTGTCACCCGACTGCACGATATAGGTCTTGATCTCTTCCTTGTTGGCGGTGAGCCGCTTTTCCATCTCTGCGATGGGGACTGTGCTCACCGTGGAGGCTGTGGTTTCCACGATCTCCACCTTGTTGGCAAAGCCGGTATTCACCTGGGTGGCATTTTCTGTGCTGTTCAGCAAGATACGGCGCAGCATCAGCTCCAGCGCCGTGCGGCTTTCGCTGGCACCGATCACTTCGTCGTCCACCTTCAGAATATAACGGCGGCTTTCGTCGTCCACCGAGGCAAACAGCCGCTGCTCCAGCAGATCTTCGTCCAGCGGATCGGTGCGATCCATGTACCGCATGGAATAGGACAGATTGACCTCCAGACTATAGGGGGCGTTGAGATACTCGCTGATGCGGCTCTCCACCCGCTCCACCAGCCGGGTGACCTGCTCGGGGTCTTCCACATAGCCCAGGCGCTGTCCATCCAGCTTGACCTCAAAGCCAAGGCCGAAACAGCAGGAGGAAATGATCATCACAGTGGCAGAGGCCATCAGCGCCATGGCGGCGCCACGGCCGTTCTGACGGCGCTGGGCAAGACTTTTCACTTGATGCCAGGCTTCATGCAGCTCCCGGCGAAGGGTGCTGTTTTTGCGGAGCCAGCCGGCAGCATCGCCGGCCAGATCGGTCACCACATCCCACAGCTTGCGCAGCAGACGCAGCACCAGGTTGCCCAGCAGCAGACCCAGCCAGCCCAGCCAGCTGAGGATGCGGGCCACATGGCCCAGCAGACCCCGCAGCTCCACGGCATTTGCGCCGATGGTCGCCAGCCGGCGGGTGTGCAGCTTGAGCTTTACCCACCGGGAGCGCAGGGTACGGCCGCCCCGCTTGGCAGACGGCGCGTAAGAGTCAACAGATAGCATAACGATCCTTTCTATGATCAAAAAAACAAAATTCAAAAAATGATTACAAAACAGTTACAGGTTGTATGTTACAATAGATTGGCCCGATTGTCAAGGAAAAGGCCTTGACAGATTTGTAAAATCTCGCTGAAACACGCTGAAAAGGCCGATAAAAATTGACTTCAAGGCTGTTTTTTGGTATTGTTTGTGTAGGTATGGAATCATATTAAGGAGTTCTTTTATGAAATATATGCGATTTTTTGCCCTGCTTTTGAGTATTTGCCTTTTGACAGGCTGCAGCATTGTCCCCTTTCAGACCCCCGAGGAGCAGCGCGCTGCCCAGGAGGCCGCAGAGGCTCTCAAGCTGGAGGCACAGGCTCAGGCCGACCCCTTTACCGCACTGGAGAGTGACTTTTCCCTTCAGCGCACCTTGACCAACTCGGCGGGTGTGACGCTGGCTACCTATGAAGTGACCTTCCCCAGGTTTTCCGAGGACGGTGAAAAGGCCAAAAGCTTCTCCCGCATCAACAATTATTATGAAAACGAAATCACCGGCCTGATTCAGGATGCCTACAGCTTTTTCGGCGAGGTCAAAAAGGCCTATGGTGAGGAGTGGGACACCGTCACCGCCGCCGATAAAGCCTTCAACATCCGCATCGGCTATGAGCTGCTGGAAGCCCCCGAGGGTTATCTGTGCGTCCGCTGTGACTTCCACGTGGAGGAAAACGGGCAGGTGGAGGAATATTCCCAGGCGCAGGTCTTTTTGCTGGACAACGGCTGGCAGCTGACGCTGGAAGCGCTGTTCGGCACCCAGTATGAATCTGCCGCCCCCAAGCTGATGGCAAGCATCCTGGCCTGGTGTAACAACAACGGCATCAGCGTCACCGGCGCGGAAACCCGCACCATCGAGGAGTTTTCCAGCAATTACGCCCTGACCACCGAGGGCTTCCTGTTTTACACCGAGCCCTTCCAGCTGAACAACAAAAACCCCAACCGCTACAGTATTCCGGTGACCCTCAGCGGCTACCGCTCGGCTCTGGAAGACTGAACAACCTTTTATTACAGAAGGAGGAACTCTCATGCGTCCCTATGAACGACTGCTCAATTATGTGAAATACGACACCGCCTCCGACGGCAATTCCGAAACCTGCCCCAGCACCGAAAAACAGCTGGTCTTTGCCCGGGCGCTGGAACAGGAGATGCGGCAGATGGGTCTGCAGAATGTCCGTCTGGACGAACACGGCTATCTGTACGGCACCGTCCCCGGCAACATCGCCGATTACAAAGGCCCCGTTCTGGGCTTTATCGCCCATATGGATGTGGTGGATGACGTTCCCTCCTGGGACATCAAGCCCCGCATCGTGGAAAACTATGACGGCGGCGACATCGTGCTGGAAGGCTCGGGCGCCGTGCTGTCCCCCGTCGAGTTCCCCGAGCTCAAGCGCTGCAAGGGCAAATCTCTGATGGTCACCGACGGCACGACTCTGCTGGGCGCTGACGACAAGGCCGGTATTGCCGAAATTCTCACCCTGTGCGAGCAGCTGCTGGCCGGTGCGGACTTCCCCCACGGTCCGGTGCAGGTGGCCTTTACCCCCGACGAGGAAATCGGCCGGGGCGCCGACCTGTTTGACGTCCCCGGCTTCGGTGCGGACTTTGCCTACACTCTGGACGGCGGCGCTTACGGCGAGCTGGAATATGAAAACTTCAACGCTGCCTCCCTCAAGGTGGACATCAAGGGTAAGAACATCCATCCCGGCTCTGCCAAGGACAAGATGAAGAACGCGCTGACCATCGGCATGGAGTTTGAAATGCTGCTGCCCGCCCAGCAGAAGCCCGAGTTCACCGAACAGTACGACGGCTTCTTCCATCTCACCGAAATGTCCGGCGAGGTGGAGCAGGCCGCCATGCACTACATCATCCGCGACCACGACAGCGACAAGCTGGAGGAAAAGAAGGCCGCCGCCCACCGCGCCGCCGCCTTCCTCAACGGCAAGTACGGCGAGGGCACCGTCACTCTGACCATCAAGGATTCCTACCGCAACATGGTGGAGCAGATCCGCCCCCACTGGCATCTGGTGGACAACGCCTTCGAGGCCATGCGCCGCACCGGCGTGGAGCCGGTTGCCGTACCCATCCGCGGCGGTACCGACGGCGCACGGTTGTCCTTCATGGGTCTGCCCTGTCCCAATCTGGGCACCGGCGGCGGCAACTTCCACGGCAAGCTGGAATACTGCTGCGTGGAGGAGATGGATCTGGCCGTGGACTGCATGAAGCATCTGGTAGAGATCTACTCCAAGCTGGAGAAATAACCTATGATCTTCAAAAATGCCGCGGTTTTTCTGGAAAACCGCTTTGAAATCCGCGATCTTGCCGTAGAAAACGGAAAAATTGTCGCTATCGGCCAGCATTTGGGCGACGGCATGGACTGCACCGGGCTCAAACTGCTGCCCGGTCTGGTGGACATCCACACCCACGGCTGTGCCGGTTATGATTTTGACCATGCCGATGCAGCACAGCTGGCAGAAATGTCGGCCTGCTACCTGCGCCACGGCGTCACTGCCGTGCTGGCAACCCTCATGACCAATCCCCGGGAGCTGCTGCTGGAAGCAGCCGGACGCTGCGGTGCGGCAAAAGCCCCCATCCGGGGTATTTATCTGGAAGGCCCCTTCTTCGGCGCTGCCAAAAAGGGCGCACACGACGCGCAGTATTTGTCTCCCATCGACGGCGATTTCTTTGCCGCGCTGGACGAAGCCGCCGGCGGCACCATCCGCATTGTTGCCATCGACCCCTGTCTGGAGGGGGCGGAGGCGTTCATTCGGGAGGTTTCCAAAACCAAGCGGGTGACCCTTGCCCATACACCCGCAGGCTATGACGACGCCCAAAGGGGCTTTGCCGCAGGTGCCACCCAGGTGACCCACCTGTTCAACGCCATGACCGGGCTGGCCCACCGGGAGCCCGGTCTGGTGGGAGCGGCGCTGGCAGGCGACTGCTTTGCCGAGGTCATCTGTGATGGCATCCACATCCATCCCGCCGTGCTCAAGACTGCCTTCAAGGCGCTGGACGGCCGAGGACTGGTGATCTCCGACTCCATGGCGGCCTGCGGTCTTGCAGACGGCGAGTATTCTCTGGGTGGTCAGGCCGTGACGGTGCGCGGGCCTCGGGCAACGCTGGCTGACGGCACGCTGGCAGGCTCGGTGACCTTCGCCTGGGACGGTATGGTGAATCTCATCCGGGCCGGTGTTCCCGCAGAGCAGGCCGTAGCCGCCGCCACTTCCGTTCCGGCAAAAAGCGCCGGGCTGGAGGACGCCTGCGGCATGATTGCCGTGGGTCGGGATGCCGATCTGGTATTGTGCGGCGACCAGTGGAACATCCGGCAGGTATATCTTGCCGGTGAAGCAGTGTCTTGACAACCATATCCCCCTGTGCTATCATAAATCCGTAATCTTCAGGGCGGGGTGAAAGTCCCCACCGGCGGTAAAGTCCGCGACCCGCTTTGGCGGCTGACCCGGTGCAACTCCGGGACCGACAGTGTTAGCCTTCTTTGAACCCTGACAGCACCCACGTCGACGGCTGTTTTTTCGCCGTACTGCAGCAATTTTCCTTGCAATCCACAAAGGATTCCTGCAAAAAATTGCTTTTTACGACACAAAAACACCTCGTCGCTGTGCGCACTGACAGAATTCAAAAAAGGCTTGAGTCTGGATGGAAGAAGATATGGCTTTGCGTAAATTCGCCCTGTTATGCCCTTTTTGGGGGTTAACAGGGCGTTTTTTCGTAAAATTTCACAGCCATGTCTGGCAGAGAGCGCCTGTCCCTGCCGGAAAGGAACAACATGACCGCACAGACCAAGAACACCCGCAAACTGGCAGGAACTGCCATGCTCAGCGCCGTTGGCTTCATTCTGATGTTCATTGAGCTGAGCGTCCCCATCATGCCGGCTTTTATCAAGCTGGATTTCTCTGAGCTTCCCGCTCTGCTGGCCTCCTTTGCCTATGGCCCCATGGCCGGTGCTGCGGTGTGCCTCATCAAAAATGTCATTCATATCTTCATCGGCGGTACCACCGCAGGCGTTGGCGAACTGTCCAACTTCCTGATGGGTGTCATGTATGTGGTACCCGCCGGTCTGATCTATCAGAAGATGAAGAGCCGCAAGGGTGCGCTCATCGGCTCGCTGGCCGGCTGCGTGATCTCTTCCATCTACTGCCTGCCCCACAATTATTTCCTGATCTATCCCCTGTTCGGCAAGTTCGTCCTGCCGCTGGAGGCCATTCTGGGTATGTATCAGACCCTGAACCCCAACGTGGACGGTCTGTTCCAGGCCATCGCCACCTTCAATGTACCCTTCACCTTTGCCAAGGAAGCGCTGACGGCTGCCATCGCCTTTTTGATCTATAAAAAGCTGTCTCCCATGCTGCACGGCAGAAAGTAACGGTGTTTTTCACATACTACGGAAAAAGCGAGGGATGTTTATGGCAACGGACAATATGACCGGACTGCTGGAGCAGTTCCGCAGCCAGCCCAACGCCCTTCTGGTGGATGTGCGTGAGGCTGACGAATACGCCGATGGACACATTCCCGGTGCGCAAAATGTGCCGCTGGCGGCACTGCGGCGGTTTGCCGACGATCTGCCCGATTACGACACGCCGCTGTATGTATACTGCCAGTCGGGCGGCCGCAGCTTGAAGGCGGTCACCGTCCTCCGGGGCGTGGGCTACACCAACGTTCACGATCTGGGTGGTATCAACAGTTACCGGGGTGCGCTGGAAAAATAACCATGAAAAAGACCGCTTTTGCGGTCTTTGAGACTGTCAAAGAACCGCTTCGCTGGGTTCTTTTCGACAATTTGGTTCCGCGCTATAGCGCGGTTTCGTTGGATTTTCCGCTAAAAATCCAACGGGTTACGGTGTTTTTGACCATAATCACACAGATTACGGCCAAA
>CAZVRM010000030.1:9544-12337 GCA_964629605.1 uncultured Oscillospiraceae bacterium | reverse complement strand
TTCTGTAATGCTGTTTTTATTTTGCCTGCCAGGCAGTAAACCAGGCATTGTGCCATGCTTTGGACAGTTCCAGATCTTCGTCAGCCAACCTTCTGTGTTCGGCTTCCAGTGTTTGATATTCCGCACTGGCACGGATCTTATCTGCTTGCGCTTTGGCTTCCCGAGCCTCTTTCCATTCCTTTTTGTCAGGAGCGTCTTCGCTGCTCACAATGGTGCGTTCTGCCAGCACAGCAGAAAGCAGAACACCAGCCATCAGCAGCACCAACGCACCAATGGATACGACAATCTTCTCCATCCCGAACAAACTGCTGAACAAAGCGATGAAGGCCCAATAATACAATGTGATCTGAACGAGAATATAGGGCAAACATACAAGAATCTTCAGCCCGCTGTCGCTGTGCCAAGCTGAATCGATCCAGGAGAGGATGGGTCCTTTGGTGGCAGCAGCTTCCATTGTGGGTGTTCCGGTGAAAGACCACCAGACCATCAAAATGCCCAAAAGGAGAGTCAAAAGTGTAGGCAGAAAGATCAAAATAGTCTTGATGACATTACTGCTGTGGTTTTGATGGTCACGAGCGGCATCTTCATATTTCCGATCCAACTCCCATGTCTTATGATAGAGATCTTTGTACCGGCCGGACATGGGACGGATATAATCGGTAACGGCATATCGTAGGGATTGCCCCTTTTCCTTGTCCAGTGTTTTATGCGTTTTACTGTCGCGGATGTTGTATTCTTTTTTATATTCGTGTTTGGTTTCCATGGTATAAGGGCCACCGAAATAATCAAAGGGCAGCCAGGCACTGTCAGACACTCTTCGGGTCTCTGTAGGCTCTTCGCCAGGTTCGGTCCAGCTGCTGGTGCTTACCAGCTTTATGTTAAATGCCTGGGGATAATAAGGGCTGGGCCAGCAGTCCACCTTTCCTTCTTTTTCCCGAAGGTAGGGCAGCATGGTTTTGCAGAGATGCTCACGGATAGAATTTTCGCTGTTGTTCAGCCTTTGGTGCAGTTCCCAGAATACATAATCGCCTCGCAGCGCTTTGTCTGCATCTTGATCCAAGTTCTTCTGATAATATTTCAATTTTTTCTCCAGGGCTGACATATAGACATAGCCGAAGCCTATATTCAGATGCTCGGCATAGGACAGGCGTTGCGTTTCACTTAAATTCTGATCGTCGCAAAGTTTCACAAAGGCCTCATGCTGACCTCGTGTATAAAAGTTTTTCTGATTGCTTGGCGGTGTGAAAGAGATTGCCATAATATCCCTCCTCCTTGTATGGTTATCAGTATAACACGGGAAATTATGATTTACAAGGAAGCGGCAATCAAAGCTTTCAAGAGTTTTTCTCACATTTTAGAAACATTTTGTGGAAAATTACAGTTGCAATTTCCGACGGGATGAATATAATAAAAACTCAAGTTTTTTCCCGAGGTGACCCTTTATGACAAAAGACCTTACCAAAGGCCGTCCGCTGACCCTGATTCTGAAGTTCGGCCTTCCGATTTTGCTGGGTATGCTGTTCCAGCAGCTGTATAACGTGGTGGATACCGCCATTGTGGGCAAATTTCTGGGCGGCAATGCCCTGGCAGCCGTAGGCGCTACCGGCTCCATCAATTTTCTGGTGGTGGGCGGCTCCATCGGCATCTGCAGCGGCATGGCCATCCCCATCGCCCAGCGGTTTGGCGCAGGCGACCACGATTCCATGCGGAAATATGTCACCGGCGCGGCCTATTGCTGTCTGTTTTTCTCCGTGGTCATCACCGCCGTTACGGTGATCTTCTGCCGACAGATTTTGCAGCTGATGAACACCCCTGCCGACATCATCGACCTGTCCTGGGCCTATATCACCACCATTTTCGCAGGCATCCCCGGCTATATCCTGTATAATATGTGCTCGGGCATCCTGCGCTCCCTGGGCGACAGCCGCACCGCCGTCATTTGGCTGGTGGTGGCTTCGGTCATCAACATCGTTCTGGATCTGTTTTTCATCATCAACCTGCACTGGGGCGTGTTCGGCGCGGCTTTTGCCACCACCATCAGCCAGTTTGTGGCCGGTTTCGGCAGTCTGTGGAAGGTCTGCCGGGGCTTCGATGTGCTGAAAATGCAAAAGGGCGACTGGGGCTGGAGCTGGCGGCGCATCTGGAATCTGCTGTCGCTGGGCGTTCCCATGGGTCTGCAGTTTTCCATTACCGCCATCGGCAGTGTCATGCTGCAGAGCTCGGTGAATGTACTGGGCACCATGTATGTCACCGCCACCACCGCCGCCAACAAGGTGTCCATCTTCCTGTCCTGCCCCCTGGAGGCCATGGGTTCCACCATGGCCACCTACGGCGGGCAGAATGTGGGTGCCAAAAAGTGGGAGCGGCTGGGACAGGGTCTGCGCTCCTGCTGCCTGCTGGGCGGTATTTACTGCCTGTTCGCTCTGGGGCTGGTTCTGCTGGCAGGCGACAAGCTGGTGATGCTGTTTCTGGACGAGGCAAGCCTCCCGTTGGTGCCGCTGGCTCTGCAGCTTTTGCGGACGCTGGTGTTCTGTTATGTACTGCTGGCCATCATCCATATTTTCCGCAATTATATTCAGGGCATGGGTTTTTCGCCCCTGGCTACCATCGCCGGCATTATGGAGATGATCGCCCGGGCGGGTGTGTCCTTCCTGGTGCCTGTCTACGGCTTCAACGCCGCCTGTCTGGCCTCTCCCGCCGCCTGGGTGATGGCAGACCTGTTCCTGATCCCGGCCTATTTCTACTGCGTCAAGACCCTGAAAAAGCGATACCCCGCGATAAACGAATAAAAAA
>CAZVRM010000030.1:0-9444 GCA_964629605.1 uncultured Oscillospiraceae bacterium | reverse complement strand
CACCTTTTTGGTATATAATGAAAGCAGAAATCTAAGAAACGGTGGTGTATTTACCATGTTGTCTGCTGAAACCATTTTACAGGAAGCCAAAAGCCTGTCGGAATACATGATCGCCCTGCGTCGGGACATCCATGCCCACCCCGAGCTGGGTCGGGAGGAATACCGCACCCAAGCGCTGGTCATTCAAGAGCTGGAAGCCATGGGCATCGAGGCGACCCCCATCGCCGATACCGGCGTGCTGGGTCTGCTCCGGGGCGGCAAAGAGGGCAAAACCATCGGTCTGCGCGCCGATATGGATGCCTTGCCCATTACTGAGGACACCGGCCTGCCCTTTGCATCGGAAAATCCCGGCGTCATGCACGCCTGCGGTCACGACTGCCACACGGCCTCTCTGCTGGGTGCGGCAAAGCTGATGGCGGCACATAAAGAGGAGCTTTGCGGCAACGTCAAGTTCTTCTTCCAGCCCAACGAGGAGGGCGACGGCGGCGCACAGCGGATGGTGGACGCCGGCTGTCTGGAAAATCCCACGGTGGACGCCGTGTTCGGCGGTCACAACACCACCTCCGACGCCCCCGGTCAGTACGGCCTCAAGTACGACAAGTGCTACGCGGCCTCCAACACCTTTACCGTCACTGTCAAGGGCAAGGGCTGTCACGGCGCTTATCCCGGCTCGGGTCTGGACCCCATCGTGGTGGCCTCTCAGATCGTGGTGGGTCTGCAGACCCTCACCTCCCGCCGGATTTACGCCACCGATTCTGCCATCGTCACGGTTGGCTCCTTCCACGCCGGTACGGCAGGCAACATCATCCCCGAAACGGTAGAGCTGAAGGGCACCATCCGCACCCTTGGCCCCAAAATGCGCGCCGATATGTGCCGCTGGTTCACCGAGCTGGTGGAGGGCACTGCCAAGGCCATGGGGGCAGAGGCCATTGTGGAACTGCGGGAGAGCCATCCCGGCGTGGTCAACGAGGAAGCATTCACCGCACTGGTGCATGAATCCATGGCCAAGCTGGTGGGTCGGGAAAATATCCGCATCGCCCGGGAGCCCAATATGGGTACCGAGGATTTTGGTGCCTTTATGAAGCGGGATCTGAGCGTTCCCGGCTGTTTCTGCTCCTTCGGCTTTGGCGACGACGGCGTGGACTGCAAGTATCCTGCCCACAGCCCCTTCCACCGGGTCAACGAGGACGGCCTTGCCTATGCCGCCGCCCTGTTTGCACAGGTGTGCTTTGATTATTTGAACGCATAAGGAGAATCCTATGATCGCCATCATTACCGCCATGGACATCGAGCTGGAAAACATCCTCGCCCGTCTGGAAAACGCCCAGCAGGTGCACCGTCCCGGTCTGTTCGGCTATACCGGCACCTTGCACGGACAGCCGGTCATCGCCGCCGTCTGCGGCGTGGGCAAGGTGTGCGCCGCCCAGTGCGCCCAGCTTTTGATCTCGGAGTATCACCCCGCCGCCCTGTTCCATTCGGGCATCGCCGGTGCGGTGTCCCCCGATCTGCGCCATCTGGATGTGGTGGTTGCCCGGGAGCTGACCTATCGGGACATGAGCGAGGAGACCAAGCGGAGCTTCGTCCCCTTTGGCGGCTGTTTTGTGGCAGACCCCAAATTGACGGTTTTCCTGCGGCAGGCCGCCCTTGATTCTCATTTGGGTTGTATTGCCACCGGAGATCTGTTTGTCCATTCTCAGGCCGAAAAAGACCGTTTGCGGCAGGATTACAACGCCCTGTGCGCCGAAATGGAGGGCGCGGCGGTGGCCCATGTGTGCGCCGTCAACCGGGTGCCCTTTGGCGTGATCCGCTGTATCTCCGATCTGGCCAACGACGAGGCCCACGGAGATTATGAGCAGTTTGAGCGGCTGGCCTCCCAAAAATCCGCCGATATTCTGTGCGAAGCCATTCGGCTTTATTATGAGAAAGAAGGCGAAAAATGACCCAGAAATACAACGTTACCGGTATGTCCTGCGCCGCCTGCTCTGCCCGCATCGAAAAGGTGGTGGGCAAGCTGGAGGGGGTTCAGACCGTCACCGTCAACCTGCTGATGAACAATATGACGGTGGATTTTGATAACAATAAATTATCAAATGAGCAGATTATACAGGCTGTAGTGGATGCAGGCTATGGTGCCAGCCTCCCGCAGGAGGAATCTGCCCCTCAGCAGACCCAGCAAAAGACCGCCGATCCTGCCGCCGAAGAGCTGGCAGGCATGAAGACCCGGCTCATTTGGAGCGTGGCTTTTCTGGTGCCGCTGATGTATGTGGCCATGGGGCATATGTTCCATCTGCCCATGCCCTCCTGGCTCCACGGCGAGGGCAATTACCTCACCAACGCCCTGGTGCAGTTGCTTTTGTGCGTGCCGGTGCTGTTTCTCAACCGGAAGTTCTATGTGGTGGGTCTGAAAGCCCTGTGGAAGCGCTCTCCCAACATGGACAGCCTGATCGCCGTTGGCTCGGGCGCGGCGCTGATCTCCGGTCTGGTGGCGGTGTTCCGCATGAGCTACGGCTACGGACACGGCGACCTGGCCATCGTGGAGCGGTATGCCCACAACCTTTACATCGAGTCTGCCGCCATGATTCTCACCCTTATCACGGTGGGCAAATTTCTGGAGACCCGCTCCAAGGGCCGCACCGGGCAGGCCATTTCCCGGCTGATCGCCCTCACCCCCGACACCGCCAAGCTGTTGAAGAACGGCGCAGAGGTAGAGACCCCCGTTGCACAGGTGCAGTTGGGCGACATCGCCGTGGTTCGCGCCGGTGACCGCATCCCGGTGGACGGCATCATCGCACAGGGTCACGCCGCCGTTGACCAGAGCGCCCTCACAGGCGAGAGCATCCCTGTGGAAAAAACCGTGGGCGACCGGGTGGACGCCGGTACCATCTGCCGCAACGGCTTCTGTCAGGTGCAGGTAGACCGTGTGGGCAAGGACACCTCGCTGGCGCGCATCATTGCGCTGGTGGAGGAGGCCTCTTCCGGCAAAGCCCCCATCGCCCGTCTGGCCGACAAAATTGCCGGAATTTTCGTTCCCACCGTCATGTCCATCGCCCTTTTGGCCTTTGTTATCTGGCTTTTGCTGGGCGAAAGCGTGGAATTTGCCCTGAATATCGGCATTTCGGTGCTGGTCATCTCCTGCCCCTGTGCGCTGGGTCTGGCAACCCCTGTTGCCATCATGGCAGGCGCAGGCAAGGGCGCGGAAAACGGCATCTTGTTCCGCACCGCACAGGCGCTGGAGCAGGCACAGAGCGTCACCACCGTGGTGCTGGACAAAACCGGCACGGTGACCCAGGGACACCCCACCGTTACCGACATTCTGACCGCCGACGAGGGCAGTTTGCTCAAGCTGGCGGCCTCCATTGAGGCCTCCTCCAGCCATCCGCTGGCACAGGCCGTCATGGGCGAATGTGCCGCCCGGGGCATCAGCCCCTCCCCCGTTGACCGGGTGGAAAATCTGCCGGGTTACGGTCTGGTAGCCCAGCTGGAAAATGCCGTGATTGCCGCCGGCAACGACAAGCTGATGGAAAAATTAGGCGTGGATCTGACCGCCGTAGCGGCCAAAGCCGCCGCTCTGGAAGAGGGCGGCAAGACCCTGCTGTACTTTGCAAAGGACGGCATCCTGTCGGGCATCATCGCCGTTGCCGACCCGGTGAAGCCTACCTCTCCCCAGGCCATCAAAGAACTGCACGAACTGGGCTGTAAAGTCATTCTGCTTACCGGAGATAATGCCCGCACGGCAGAGGCTGTCTGCAAGGCGGTGGGTGCCGACCAGGCCATCGCACAGGTGCTTCCCCAGGACAAGGAAGCCCACATCCGCGCCCTGCAGGACAAGGGCGAAGTGGTTGCCATGGTGGGCGACGGCATCAACGATGCCCCCGCCCTTACCCGCGCCGACGTGGGCTTTGCCATTGGCGGCGGCACCGACGTTGCCATCGAAAGCGCCGACGTGGTACTCACCGGTGCACAGCTCACCGCCGTGCCTCAGGCCATCCGTCTCAGCCGCTCGGTGCTGCGCATCATCAAGCAGAATCTGTTCTGGGCGTTTTTCTACAACGCCATCGGCATCCCGGTGGCCGCCGGTGTGCTGTATCCCGCCTTTGGCATTACCCTCAGCCCCATGATCGGCTCTGCCGCCATGAGCCTCAGTTCCTTCTGCGTGGTGACCAACGCTTTGCGGCTGACCCGCTTGAAGCTGGCCAGCCACTGCGAAGGCTCCTGCGCCATTCTTGAAGAAAAAGAAGCTGTTGTTGAAAAAATTGAAGTAAAACAGGAGGAAAAAACCATGACCAAGACCATGAATATTCAGGGCATGATGTGCCCTCACTGCGTGGCGCACGTCCACAAGGCTCTGACCGCCATCCCCGGTGTTACTGCCGACGTGCAGCTGGCAAACAACTGCGCCGTCATCACCATGGAGCAGCCCGTTGAGGACGCCGTGCTGGTGAAGGCCGTTGTGGATGCCGGTTACGAAGCTCAGATGGCCCAGTAATTTGCCGAAAAAAGCGGGCAAAAAGTGAGAATTTCCTCTTGCTTTTTGCCCGCAGTTGTGTTAAACTAATTTACGCCTATGATGGCATGGAGAAATACCCAAGTGGTGAAGGGGCTCCCCTGCTAAGGGAGTAGGGCTCGAAAGCGTCGCGAGGGTTCAAATCCCTCTTTCTCCGCCAGAAAAAGCCAGTCTTCGGACTGGCTTTTCTTTTTAAATACAAAGAGGGATTTGAACCCCTATTTGATAATACGGGTTCCCGCAGCGGACGCAGGCCGCTGTGGGAGGAAAGAATCCCTCTTTCTCCGCCAAAGAAAAGCACTTGCGAAAGCAAGTGCTTTTTTGTTTTATAGCAGACAGAAACAACCGTCAGAAGAACGCTCAGCAGGGGGTCCGGGGGAGGGCGAACCATCCCACTGCGGCTCCCCCGGCCGCCCTTTTCTCTTGTACCGTCAACGGCACGTTCTCTTTTCGGCGGGACGAAAAGAGAATGTGGGGTTGAAAAGAACGTCCACACGTACTTGTAACTGTAAAAACACAAAACAACCGGGCAGAGGACGTGACCTTCTTCTGCGTTGCCTACGGCGTGGTACTATCCACCGGCGGAAAGTACCCAAAGACATCTCCGCGCTAAGTGCCGCCACAAGTGGCGGTTGCGCTCCGAAATGGCAGCTGCGGCTGCTCACGCTGGGGCGTTGCGATGCGCCCCATCTCCGCGCTAAGAGCCGCCTACGGCGGTTGCGCTCCGAAATGGCACCTGCGGGTGCTCAAGACCCCTGTCGCTTCCGCTACTCAGGGGGTCGCGACCCCCTGGGCGCTCGGCCAAACCCCGAGGGAAAGGGCGGAACGTTCACAATACAGTGCATCTTGAGCAATAACGTGTAGCTTAGAAAAAAAGCCGCTGAAAAGCGGCTTTTTGCTATTTTATCCCACAAACAAATCGGACACCAGCTTGACGAACAGCAGCACCAGCACCACATACATCACCTGCTTGACCCGCTTGCCGCCGCCCTTGACGGCAACCTTTGCGCCGCACCAGCCGCCCACGATGGAGCAAACCGCGGCAGGCAGTGCCACCATATAGCGGATGTTTCCGCTGAGGGCGTACAGCACCACCGAAGTCAGGTTGGAGGCCATGTTGGACACCTTGGCACAGGCCGAGGCCTGCACCAGACCGATGCCCAAAAAGGTAGTGAAGCCCAGAATCAGAAAGGTACCTGCGCCCGGGCCGATAAGACCGTCGTACAGACCTACCGCCACACCGATGGCGGAAGATACCAGCGCCTCTTTTTTGCGGCTGAGAGGGGCATCATTGCCCTCTTCCGCCCCCAAATTCTTGCGCGTAGCCAGAAAAACCGCCACAAAAGGCAGCACAATCAGCACAATGAGCCGCAGCGTCCGGTCGGGGATGAGCAGCGCCAGCCGGGTGCCGCAGCCTGCGCCCACGATGCAGCCCAGCGCCGAATAGAGCGCCACCGACAGCCGCACCTTGCCCTCCTTCAGATACTTGCAGGAGGCCGAAACCAGTCCGCAGCAGGAGGACAGCTTGTTGCAGCCCACGGCGGTGTGGGTGGGAAATCCGGCAAACAGATAGGCCGGCAGAGCGATCAGTCCGCCGCCGCCGGCGATGGCATCCACAAAGCCAGCCAGAAAGATCAGCGGGCATATGATCAAAAGGGTCTGTAAATATTCCATAAGGTGTTTCTCCCGTTTTCGTCAAATACCGCTTGATTTTACCATAAAAGACGGCCTACTGTAAACCCACAAAGATTGTTTTCCACAGACAAGCGTGGTATAATGGAAAAAATCTCAGAAATAACGGAGGAATCTGTATGGAATATCGCGTATTGGGTAAAACCGGACTGAAGATCTCCCGTGTTGGTTTGGGCGGTATCCCCATCCAGCGCATCGACGCCGAAGGCACCAAAAAGCTGGTGCACCAGCTGATGGATGCCGGTGTCAACTACATCGACACCGCTCGGGGCTATACCGTCAGTGAGCAGTATCTGGGCTATGCGCTGGAGGGCATCCGGGATAAATTCGTGCTGGCAACCAAGAGTATGTCCCGCACCAAGGAAGCTATGGCAAAGGACATCGACGTCAGCCTGGGCAATCTGAAGACCGATTATATCGACCTGTATCAGGTCCACAATCCCAATATGGCGCAGCTGGAGCAGGTCACCCAGGAAGGCGGCGCTCTGGAGGCTCTGCTGGAAGCCAGGGAGCAGGGCAAGATCGGTCACATCGGCCTGACCGCCCACTCTGTGGAGGTCTTTGAAAAGGCGCTGGAACTGCCTTGGGTGGAGACCATCATGTTCCCCTACAATATCGTGGAGACTCAGGGTGAAGCCCTCATCAAAAAGGCCGCCGAGAAGAACATCGGCTTTGTGGACATGAAGCCTCTGGCCGGCGGTGCCATTGAGGATGCCGCTCTGGCAATGCGCTTCCTGGTAAGCAACCCCGACGTCACCGTGGTCATCCCCGGCATGGCTGACCCCAAGGAGGTGGAGGTCAACCTTTCCGCCGCCGAAAACACCGCTTTTCTGTCTGCCGACGAGCTGGCAAAGGTGGAGCAGGTGCGTCAGACGCTGGGCACCCAGTTCTGCCGCCGGTGCAACTACTGCGCTCCCTGCACCGTGGGCATCAATATCCCCAGCGTCTTCCTGTTCCAGGGTTATCTGGACCGTTACGGTCTGGCCGACTGGGCCAAGGATCGCTATGGCGCCATGGCTGTCAAGGCCTCTGCCTGCATCCAGTGCGGCGCCTGCGAGCCCCGCTGCCCCTATGGCCTGCCCATCCGTCAGATGCTGAAGGAAGCCGCTCAGAAGTTCGGAAAATAAATAAACACAAAGGGGTCTGTTGAAAAATGCGGCCTGTCATTGCGAACCGTTCGGCAGAACGGTGTGGCAATCCGTTTTCCTTTTGGGAAACAGACGGATTCCCACGCCGATGTAACCATCGGCTCATGAGCGGCCGAAGCCGCCATTTCGTAGCGCAACCGTCGCTTGCGGCGGTGCTTAGCGCGGAGAGGAATGACAAAGATAGCGGGCATTTTGTAACAGTCCCTTTTTCAAAAGGAGGAAGCCATTTATGCTGGATCTGCTCATTAAAAACGCCCGGATCGTGGACGGCACCGGAATGCCGGCCTATTATTCCCATGTGGGCATCCGGGAGGGCAAAATCGCCGTCATCGCCCCGGTTGTCAAAGAAGAGGCCAAGGAGATCATGGATGCCAAGGGGCTCACCCTGACCCCCGGCTTTGTGGACTCCCACAGCCATGACGATATGATCATGGAGACCGTCCCCGCCTGCGCCCACAAGCTGGAGCAGGGCATCACCACCCAGATCGTGGGTATGTGCGGTCACTCTGCCGCACCCCTGTCGGAAAAATATTACGACGAGGGTCTGCGTATCTGTATGGCGCTGTGTGCCAACGGCGTCAACACCGACCTGCCCTCCCGCACCGATTTCAAGACCTATCTGGCACAGCTTCGGGAGGATTTCGGCACCAATATGGCCTTCCACATCGGTCACGGAACCATCCGTACCGCTGTCATGGGCTTTGAACGCCGCAAGCCCACCGCGGAAGAGCTGGAACAGATGAAAGCCCACGTCCGGGACGCCATGGAGGCCGGTGCGCTGGGTATCTCCTTCGGTATGATCTACACTCCCGGCACCTTTGCTGACACCGAGGAAATGATCGAGCTGTGCAAGGTGGTAGTGGAATACGGCGGCGATATGACCATCCATATGCGCAACGAGGGCGCGCGGCTGGTGGAAGCCGTGGAGGAGACCCTGCGCATCGTCCGGGAGACCGGCATCCGGTGCATCATCTCCCACCACAAGGCCAGCGGCGGCCCCGGCAACTGGGGCAAGGTGCGGCAGACCATCCCCATGATCGAGCAGATCAACCGGGAGGGCTACACCGTCTTTTTGGATCAGTATCCCTACATCGCCTCTTCCACCGGCCTGATGTCGGAGATCCCCTCGGTCTTTTTGTCCCTGCCCCGGCAGGAGTTGCTGGACAAGCTGGCCGACCCCGAAGGCCGCAAGCCCATTGTGGAGGCCATGCTCAACGGCCGTGACCCCGAAACGGTGTACGAGCGGCTGATGATCGGCGCTTCCAAGGCCTATCCCCAGTACAGCGGCATGATGGTGCCCGAGGCCGCAAAGCTCCACGGCAAGAGCCGGGTGGACACCATTCTGGACGTGCTGATGGCCGACAATTTTGCCTCCACCGAGATCAGCTTCGGTATGTGCGAGGAGGACGTGGAATATGTGATGGCCTATCCCCGCACCATGATCGGCACCGACGGCCTGTGGTATCCCGACACCTTTGGCGCACATCCCCGTGCCTTTGCCAGCTTCCCCCGTGTGCTGGGGCATTATGTCCGGGAGCGGGGCGTGGTTTCCTTTGAGGAGGCCGTCCGCAAGATGACAAGTATGCCCGCCGCCCTGTACGGTCTGAAAGGCAAGGGCATGATCCGGGTGGGCTACGATGCCGACCTGTGCCTGCTGGACCCCGAAACCATCATCGACAAAGCAAATTACAAGGATTGGAACGCCCGTTGCCCCGGCCTCAAGCAGGTGTTTGTGGCAGGCGAAGCAGTGGTCACCGACAGCGTTCACGACGGGCGACTGCTGGGCAAAAAGATCCTGCGCGGCTGGTAAGGCGCAGATAATGTACGATCTTCTCATCAAAAATGCCCCCATCATCCACGGCACCGGCGCAGGAGCCGGTCAGGTGTTACGGAGGAAGTAAAAATGGACAGCATCAAACATTTGCGGCAGGAGGATCTGCCGGTCAAGCATCACTGCCATGGGGAGCAGTACGAATATTTCCGCCGCAGCTTTGTTTCCCGGGGCGAAAAAATGGAATCATTGGTGTGCATCTATGAGGTACCGCCGGGAAAATCCCCCTATCCTTACCATTATCATCTGAAAGATGAGGAAACCTTTTA
>CAZVRM010000029.1:9262-12368 GCA_964629605.1 uncultured Oscillospiraceae bacterium | reverse complement strand
AGTCGGGGCACTTGCCCTCCACCAGCTGGCTCTCGGTCCAGAAGGACTCGCAGGGCGTGCAGTACATACCCTCATACTCGCTCTTATAGATGTCGCCCTGATCGTAGAGCTTCTTGAAAATCTTCTGAACGGTCTTCTTGTGCTCGGGATCGGTGGTGCGAACGAACTTGTCGTAGGAGGTGTTCATGACATCCCAGATGCGCTTGATCTCACCGGCAACACCGTCGACAAACTGCTGGGGTGTGATGCCGGCGGCCTGAGCCTTCTCCTGGATCTTCTGACCGTGCTCATCGGTGCCGGTCTGGAAGTATACGTCATAGCCGCACATACGCTTGAAACGGCAGATGGCATCGGCCAGCACGATCTCGTAAGTGTTGCCGATGTGGGGCTTGCCGGAAGTGTAGGCGATGGCGGTGCTCAGATAATATTTTCCCTTTTCCATTCTATTCACCTCATGGGTTAGTTTCTCATAGATACTTTATTATACCAAGGATTTTTAGGGTTTACAAGCCATAATCAAGAAAATCCCCGGCCTTTTGGCCGGGGATTCGATGATGTTTCGTTTAATTGCCTATCGACAGAGAACCGCCGGAGGAATTGTTGCTCACGTTGGGATCAATGGGCATACCGGGCTCCACGGCACCGGTTGTTTCCTCGGTGGAGGTGGAGGTGGAGGGATCGGGGGCAACGGGCGTGATCACGTCGGCAGCGGGGTTGTGCAGGATCACCTTGTCGTACTTCTTGTAGGTGCTCTTGTTTTCGAAGGTGCGGGAGACTTCCTTGCCGTCCACGTACACTACGCGGTAGCTTTCGGTCTTGTAACCGGTGTAACCGTTGGATTTGACTTCTTCGGTGCCGGGAGTCAGAGTCTCATCCACCTCATAAACCACCTCAAAGGGGGTCTTGGAAAGCTGAGTGGTCTCGATCTTGACCTCCTTGTTGGCCACCATCTGGGTACCGTACAGCTTGACGGTCAGATTGTTGGTCTTGTGGGAGGTGACCACCTTTATGGGGAAGTCAGTGTTGTTCTCAAACTTAAAGTCCTTGCTGCCCCAGGCCACGGTTGCGTCCTCGCCCAGAGGAACGTAAGTGACCATGCGGCTGTGGGCGTAACGCTCCACGATCTTCAGATCGGCGCGGAGGGTGGCGTAATAAATGGTGGAGCTGACCTGACAGATACCGCCACCCACGCCGTCTTCGGCAGAGTTGCCGATATAAACGGTGGCATCCTTGAAGCCACGCTCATAGGTACGGGGGCCGACAGAATCATTGTAGGAGAATACATCACCGGGCATCAGAATGATGCCGTTGCAGAAATCGGTAGCCAGCAGCACATTGGTGGTGCGGTTTGTGTTGCCGGGGTTGAAATCGGTGGTACACTGCCCCAGAACGTCACGGAACAGCAGCGCCTTGTACTCGTCCACCGTATAGTCGGGATCGGTGAGGGTGCACTGGACGGTCTCGTGCCGGTTGGCACTGGTCAGTGCGGCGTTCAGCGCATTTTCGGTAACATGGATGCCCTGCGTACCTGCCCGGACGGTGTTGCCCGAGGGGTCGGACTCCAGATCCAGCGTGGCCTGCTCCACGTCACGATTGACCGCCGCGGCGATGACCAGCGCGTTGAGGGCAGCGGGGTGGGACTCTTTGCGGATGGCCTCCATGGCGGTGAAATCAGCGGTGCGCAGCTTGCTGTCCAGGGTGGAATACAGGTGCTCCTTGTCCAGCGAGTAGCCCACCTGACCTTTGTCCAGCGTGATCACGCCGTTGTCATAGGAATAGGAAGAGGGCGCCATAGGCTGCTCCACGGCAGCGGCGATCTCATCCACACGGGCATCCAGTACATTGCGATCCAGCGCGGTCACAAGCTCCATCTGCTGGGGATTGCGGGATGTGCTCCAATACTGCCGGACACGATAGAGCAGATCGCCCTCACGGCCGTAGGCATAAGCACGATCAATGCTGGCGGGAATGTCATAGGAAAGTCCGGCCTCGGCAGCCGAAAGGGTGAACAGCTGGTCACCCACCTGAATATCAATGACAGCATCGATGTCGGCAGAGCCGTAGATCTTTTCCAGTGCAGCACGTGCTCCGGCACGATCCATGCCCGACAGGTCACACTGACCCATCCGCACGCCGGGGAAGATGTCATCCGACATCAGTACGTTATATGCGGTATAGCCGCAAAAGCCCAACGTGCCAAAGACGATCAGCACCAGCAGGAATACGCCGAGAATGGCGGCGGCAATCTTGCATTTTCGGGCAGTGGAGGTGGCAGCCTGGCGCTTGCCGACCGTTTTTTTCTGTTCGCTCAATGTGAGAGCCTCCTCTATGTAAAAAGATATTTTTCTAATCTTATTATAGTCGATTTGCAGCAGAATAGCAATTACATAGCGGTAACAACAATTATGAACTTTTTTCTTAAGAAATAGGGAAAACCACCATATCTTGTGAGATACAGTGGTTTTTTGCCAAATTATCGGGATCGTTTCAGTCGGAACAGCCCTTCCAGCGCCAGTGCGGCCAAAGCGCCGGGCAGGATGCCGATCCCCACGCCCAAAAGGGTGCGCATCACCGACACTTGCAGAGGTGCCACCGCGTGGCAGAAGGTGTTGATGACCGAAACACATTCCAGAATCACACCTGCGCCGCACAAAAGCTGCAGGGGGGCGAACTTTCGCCGACAAGCCCACAGAAAGACCGGAATACAGGGCACCGCCACCAACATTTCCTTGGTGCGGGGACGGACGTACAGGGTGTATTCCAGCCAGTTGCGGAAGGTGGTCTCCAACTGGGAAATGCCTCCGGCGATGTCGCCCGAACGGGCGGCCAGCACCAGTGCCGCCAGTGCCAGAACAGCACCTGCCGCACCCAGACCCAGCCAGCCTTTCCAGCCGGTCTGCAAAAGGGGCTTGCGCAGGTTCCACAGCAGCAGCAGACAGCCAAAGGCCATGGGAAGCAGCAGGGAAATCTTGACACCGGCAAAGATGGCACAGTCCAGCAGATAGGTGCGGGTGGACATGAGCGCAGACACCCACAGGCCGCCCAACAGGCTCCAGCCGGTGAGGGCGCAGGTGAACACCAGAACCGATTGCCAGAGGGGCTTTTC
>CAZVRM010000029.1:0-9162 GCA_964629605.1 uncultured Oscillospiraceae bacterium | reverse complement strand
GAAATGCCGGAGGCCTCTGCCAGAATGGCCACATCCTCGTCAGACATGACCACCTGCACGGCGCGGTCGTTCCACTCGGCGGAAAAACGGCAGCCTAAAAGGATGGCAGCGCTCAGCAGGCTGACCAGCAGAAAGGGGATCAGCGGCCGGAAGCGACGCTTTTTCATGCCTTTTTCCTCCGCAGCTTGGCTAAAATCTCCTTGGTAGGCACCATGGAGCCCATAGCGATCAGATAGAGCACCATGCCGATGACACCTACGCCGCCGCACTTGATGACCAGCATCACCTTGGAAGTCTCAGCGGCGATAAACAGGCTGTAGACTGCATAAGCGCCCAGTCCCATCAGCACAGAGAACAGCACGCCGAAAATCAGCTGCTTGACGGGCATTTTCACGGCTTTGCCTCGGCCAAAACCGGCGTACATGATGCTGCCGCCCAGCAAAAAGCCCACCGAAGTGCCCAGCGCCAGCAGGAAGGGCTGATCGGGGAACAGCCAACTGCACAGGGCGTTGGACAGGAAGCTGAAGGCCACCACGCCTGCGGTGATGCACATGGGAACCAGCGTCTTACCCATGGCGTAATAAGCCTTGTTGAGGATGTCGATCATAAAGAAGCCCGCCATGCCCAGCGCGTACATGGTGAAGATGCCGCCGCACAGGATGGTGTCCTGGGCGGTAAAGCTGCCGCCCTCCAGCAGCACCCGGATCACCGGCGTGCCAAAGGCCGAAAACAGCAGAGAAACGGGCAGCACCAGCAACAGGGTGTTTTTCAGCACGTGCACCACATACTGCTTGTATTTATCCAGTTCCATTTCCCCAAACTGCTGGCTGAACCGGGGGAACAGCACGATGCTCACCGAGGAAATGAGGGTAGTGGTCAGCGGCTCATACAGGCGGTCGGCGTAGAAAAAGGCAGAAACGGTGCCTTCTACCGAGGAGGCGGCGAACCGGGTGTTGATCAGATAGCAAAGCAGGAACAGCGCCGAGTTGAACATGGTAGCGCCGCTGGTGCGTAAAAAGCCCCAGTAGTCCTTCTGCTTGAAGTCGGGACGGAAGTGGAAGCGGTAGCGTTCCTTTTTCACATAGGGCAGCACCATGACCAGCTGCAGCAGCCAGCCCAGAGAGGTCAGTGCGGCAAACACCGGCAGGGTCAGGCTGTCCTGCGCCAGCACCAGCACGCCGCACAGCACCACGCTGTAAAGCAGACTCAGACTGGCCTGCAGGGTGTAGTGTCCCATGGACTGGAACAGCGCCAGCAGCAGGTAGGTCAGGGTGATGATGGGCAGCGCGGGCAGAAGCACGGCAAACAGCGTGTTAAACAGCTGCGCGCCTTCGCCTACGCCCAGCAGCTTTTCCACCAGACCGAAGGCATTGCCCACATACATCAGCCCCATCAGACCCAGCGCCAGGATCATGGTGTTGGAGATCAGGCGGTCGGCGGTGCGGTAGCACTCCTCCCGGCTTTTGAGCAGCTTCTGGGTGAAGATGGGCACTGCCGCCACGCACAGGGCGTAGCACACCGTGGCGAACAGGGACACAGTATAGTTGTTGGCCTGGGTGAACAGGTCAACGTCAGCGCCTGCGCCGAATACCCGTGCCTGCAGGATGTTTCGCACCATAGCCAGCGCCTTGGCGATCACCATCACGCAGGTCACGCCGGTAATGGATCGGACGATCTTGTTGTCATTGCTCATAATCGGACTCCTTTCGGAGAGAAATGGTTACTTGTTCAGCAGATCCCGGTGGGTCAGCTGACCGAAATCAAAGGACAGGAGCGTCCACAGCAGCATGGCGCCGATCTGGATCTCCAGAATGTTGTAGAACGCGCCGAACCAGGCGATGATCACACAGACGGCCACCTTCAAAAGGTGCTTGC
This sequence comes from uncultured Oscillospiraceae bacterium, assembly GCA_964629605.1. Lineage (GTDB taxonomy): Bacteria > Bacillota > Clostridia > Oscillospirales > Butyricicoccaceae > UBA4644. The sequence continues at coordinate 7,287 of CAZVRM010000029.1, read as the reverse complement.
GGTGGAACCAAAGGGTGGACAGCAGGAAAGCCATGAACAGCACGAAGCCCACTGCGCCGGTTTCCACCAGCACACAGGCGAACTGGTTGTCGGCGTAGAAGCCCTCCAGCATATCGTAGCCGTAGTAAATGTCGGGCACCCAGGTCAGACTGGCAGAGGTGCCAAAAGTGCCGTAGCCGGTGCCGAATACCGGGTAGTCCTTCCAGATACGGAAGGCCAGATCCACGGCAAACAGGCGGCCGTTGTTTTCCTTGGTATACAGCTTGTCGTCACCAATTTCGTCGAAACGATCGGTGGCGTCCACCTGCAGGGAATCCTCAATGTTCTGGATGATGGAGTTTTCCCGCTTGGCGCCCTCACGATCCACATCCTGATCCAGCAGGGCGGCCTGCTCTTCGGCAGAGAGGGCGTTGAACTCCTCCAGCAGCTTGCCGCCCTCGTGGGTGAGCACATACTGCTTATTGTCAACAAAAACGATGGAGCCGTATTCCTTCAGGGGCTGGGTGCAACCGATGTCGGTGTAAGTGATGCCGTAAAAGGCATAGCCCACGCACTCTTCGCCCTGGGGATTCAGATATTTGACTTTGACCACAGCGTTGGCCTGCGTGCCGGACAGCTTTTCCACCACGGTATCCTTGCCATAGGTGTTGAAATAAAGCTGAGCGGCGTAACCGGCGGCAGAACTGACGATGATCGCAGAAGCGCCCATGCAGGCGCACCACAGAAGCAGCTTTTTCCACTGGATTTCCACTTTTTTGCCCTTCCACAGCAGGAGGAACAGGACAGCCACTACCAGCGCCAGAATGGCCATGGAGCTGCGGGACATGGTCATATACAGGGAAATGGCCAGCACACAGTACAGCCACAGGGGCGTCTTTTTGCCCTCCAGATACCAGATGACCAGACTCAGCAGGATGGTGAACACCAGAAACAGGCCGTAGGTGTTGGGGTTGTAGAACATGGAGTAGACACGGGCATAGTTGATGCGATCCAGACCGGAAGCAAAGTCGGTGTCAAACAAAATGCACTTGGAAAAAACCTTCTCGATCACGCCCAGCACAAACAACGGGACGGAAACCGCCTGCAGCGTGCGGGTGATGGGTACCAGCTCCTTCTGACCAAAGCCGAAGTTGCGCAGGACGAAGTACAGCACGTAATAAATGCCGATGGCACGGGTCTGATAGATAAACAGGCCGACTCCAAGATCGTTGATGAACACCGTGCTGATGAAGGCTACCGCTTCAAATGCCAGAAACAGTACATCATGCATCGTAAAGCGCAGGCGGAACCGGACAGCAACGGCATACCAGACGGCAAGACCTACGATCAAAACGTCAGGGATGGCCTTGACCCCCGAAAAGGTCAGATCAGACAGGGGCGTGCGGAAGGGAATGAACAGACACAGGAAGATCAACAGTGCCAGTCCGGCCTTTTTGAGCGCGGCAGGCAACTGCTGGGGCTCCAGCGAACGGGACAGCTTCATAAACAAACTCCTTTATGATACAAACGGACATACTCCACACATTTTATCATTATATTATAAAGAAAATATTCCCACAATGCAACCAATAAATCGTGAACAAAGCAGGACGCGCTGAAAAATGCACGTGTTCTCCGTCATTCCGGGCCAGTGATCGCAATGACAGAATTGCATTTTTCAGCGCGTCCTGGAAGATCAGTCGTTTGCCAGAGCATCCATGGCCGCCTGTTTGGCCTGAGGCTTGCTGTCACCGTGCTTCACCTGGGCCATGGTGCAGAAGCTCAGCAGCGAGAACACCACGGCATAGGGGAACAGCACCCGGTAACCCAAGCCCAGATTGTCGATGAGCAGACCGGACAGCAGGGGCGTGCAGATCTGCGCCGCCATGGAAAAGGCATAATAGTAGCCGGTGTACTTGCCGGTGTCACCGGCGGTGCTCATCTCCACCACCATGGGGAAGGAGTTCACGTTGATGGCTGCCCAGCCGATACCCACCAGTCCGAACAGGGCGTACATGATGGGGGTCTGGGTGGTGATAAAGCAGGCCGACAGATAGCAGGCCGACATGAGCAGGATGCCCAGCAGAATGGTCTTTTTCCGGCCTGTTTTGCTGGAAAGCACGCCCAGCGGCACAAAGGCCAGAATGGCCACCACGGTGGCGCACATCAGATAGCCGGAGGAAGTGCCCAAATCGGCGCCCCACACCGCTACACAGTACCGGGAAAAGGCGGTGGTAACGGCGTTATAAGCCATATACCACAGGAAAACCGACAGCAGAATGAGCACCAGAGAGCGGAACACAGGCTTGGGCAGCTTGCCGCCCTTGGAAAGGGGAGCATCCTCGCCCTCACTGGCCTCCACCGCCTTGCGGGTCTTGGCGATCAGCTTGTTTTCGTGGGTGGTCAGCACCATGATGAGCACGCTCGCCAGCATAAAGACGGCGACCACTGCAAAAATAGGGGTGAAGCTCTGGTCGGCGGCGTACTGGCTGGAGCCGTCGGCGTTCTTTTCCGAACGGAGCAGGATCATCATCATCAGTGTGGAGAAAATACCGCCGATATACCCCACCAGATTGATGATGGCGTTGGCCTTGGAACGCAGGGGCTTGGGGGTCACGTCGGGCATATAGGCCACGGCAGGAGAGCGGTAGGTGCTCATGGTCACCAGCAGCGCCAGCAGGGCGGCAAAAAACAGGGGGAAGCTGCCTCGAGCGGTGGCGGCGGCCAGAACACCCATCAGACAGACGGCAACCAGCGTGCCGAACAGAATGTAAGGGGTGCGGCGGCCAAGGGGACTTTTGGTTTTGTCCGACAGGGTTCCGAACAGGGGCAGCAGCACCAGCGCGGAGACGTTGTCGATGGACATGATGGCGTTGGTGGTAAAGGTACGCAGGCCAAAGACATTTTCCAACAGATGGGGGATCACCTGATCGTAAAACTGCCAGAAGGCCAGAATGGACATAAAGCCGAAACCGATGAGAACGGTGCGTTTGGTATCCAATTTCATAGGAAAAGCTCCTTTTTCGCTATCATAAGATCTATTATACAGGGAAAATCCAGCGGTGGCAAGGGCGGAACGACGACTGCCCATTCCCAAGCCCATTTCCCACCAAAATCCTCATCTTTGGCTGTTTATAATGGGAAAACAAGCGAAAAGGGAGAGGTGGATGACCATGACACAGAAAACCGGGGGAGCACCCCTGCATTTGCAGGAGGGACAGGCTGGTGCGGCAGGGCTGCGGGACAGGCTGCTGCGGCAGCTGGGGGATTTGTGGCGGCGGATCCTGCGGAAAAAGGCTCTGCGGCAGGGAATGGCTGCGCTGTTGGGAGCGGTGTTTGCGGCGGCACAGACTGCTCAGGGGATGCGTCCCTTTGGCGTGGCCTATGCTGCTGCGGCAGGGCATCCGCTGTATGCTGCCGTTGGCGGTTTTTTGTCCTACCTCTTCACCGGCAGCGGCGGAATGGTTTCCGGCGCTGCGGTACTGGTGGTGCTGTCCTGCCGGATGGTGCTGGAGGGGACAGCGGCAGGCCGCTCCCGCAGCTTTTTTCCCCTGTGCGCCGCCCTGGCGCTGGGATGCACCAAGGGGGTTGTGGTGTTTTCGGGAGGGCTGCGAGCCATAGGCCTGCTGTTATGTGAGATGATCTTGTGCCTGGGCTTTGCCCTTATGCTGCGGGAGGCACGGGACAGCCGTTCGCCTTTGCAGCTGTGGGGCAAGCTGACGGCACTGCTGGGCGGCCTGCTGGCACTTTTGCCGGTGCAGCTGTGGTCGCTGTTGTCCCCTGCCCGACTGACAGGTGTTTTCACGGTGCTGGCAGCGGGAACCTTTGGCGGCGGAGCGGTGGGTGCCTGTGTGGGTGCGGCCTTCGGTGGAGCGCTGGATGTGGCACAGGCACGGCAGCCCATGCTGCTGATCACCTGGTGTATGGCGGGTCTTGCAGCCGGACTTGGCGGAAAACGGGAGCGCCTGCCGGCTGTGTTGTGCGGCTGCGCCGCCTGCGGCCTTACCTCTCTGTGGCTGTATGATGCGCCGGGGATACGGCAGGGGCTGATGGAGTGCTTTTTGGCTGCCGGTGTGCTGGTTTTGCTGCCGCAAAAATGGCTGCTGCCCATGGATGCCGCCTTTTCCGGAGCCGGTGCAGGACTGATGCAAAGCCGCCGCCCCGGCGGCAGCGGCACCGCCTTCCGGAATCTTTCCGACGCAGTGGCGCAGCTGGGCGCCACCATGGAAGCCCTCTGGCACGGGGAAGCCGAAGAGGAGGATCTGGGGCGGGTGTACCGTGCCGCCTGTGAAAACGCCTGCCGCAGCTGCCGTCGGCGGGACACCTGCTGGCAGAACGAATACAGCGATCTCCAACGGCTGCTGGGCGATCTGGCGCAGCCTCTGCGGACAAAACACAGCATTGAGCCCGAGATGCTGCCCGCCTGGTTTACCGCCCGTTGCCTGCGGCCCCAGCGGTTTTGCGGCGCAGTGAATGATGCCTATCGTTCTGCCCTTCGCCGTCAGGCATTGCAGAACCGGGAACTGCAGCTTCATCGGCTGATGGGACGGCAATACGCCAGCCTGGGCAGTCTTTTGGAGGATGCGGCTCGTCGAGCCGGGGCGGGGACGGAGTACGACGCTGTATTGGAAAATCGGGTGCGGCGGATCGTGCGAGCCTATCTGCCCCGGGCAAAGACCGCCGTTTGTCTCACCGCCGGAAGGCTGTATATTGATCTGCAGGTGCCCAAGGACAGCCCGGAATGTACCGGCGATCACAGCGCGATGCTGCGCTCACTGGAAGGGGCGCTGGGGGTGCAGCTGCTGGCGCCGGTTTTGCTGAACAGCGCACAGGGGGCGGTGCTGCGCATTCGACAGCAGGAGGCACTGGGGATGAAGTGCGGCAGCGCCGTGCGAAAAAAGGCAGGAGAGACTGTCTGCGGTGACCACCATCTGATTCTGCACACCGATGATGGCCGTGGCGTACTGCTGTTGTCCGACGGCATGGGCACAGGAAAACAGGCGGGGGAGCTTTCTCGCCGGGCGCTGGAGCTGGTGGCCAGCTTTGTGGATTCGGGCTGTGGTCTGGCGGAAAGTACCGCCGCCGTCCTTCCGGTACTGGCTGCGCGGTTTGAGGAATGGGGCTTCGTCACGCTGGATCTTTGCGAGATCAGCCTGTTCACCGGCGCAGCGACCATGCTGAAATACGGAGCAGCGCCGGGATTCCTGATTCGGGAGGGACGTCTCACACGGCTGGAGGCTCGGGCGCTGCCTGCCGGACTGGAGTCCATGGAGGGCGATGCTCCTACCATCCAGCTGCGGCTGCAGGCCGGTGATCGGCTGGTGCTGCTTTCTGACGGCGTTTGGGAAAGCGAAGAGACCCAGGCGCTTCTGCGGGACAGCGCGCAGATGGAGGGACAGCAACTGGCCAATCTGCTGGTAGAGCAGAGTGCTCACCGGGGCAGCGGCGATGATATGACCGTTTTGGTAGTCGATCTGTTGGATGTATAAACCACAAAAAAACCGCCATCCTTTTTAACAAAGGGAGGCGGTCCGGGTCGTCAAAAAAGTGCGTTTCGTACCAGGGTTCAGATGCGGGTCGCTGAGGGCAGCGACCCCTATGGGATGGTTTTTGGTCGTAATCTATATGATTATGGTCAAAAACACCGCAACCCGGCTGATTTTCGCAAAAATCAGGCGAAACCACGCTGAAGCGTGGCGCTTACTTGTCGAAAAGAACCCAGCTTCCGCAAAGCGGAAGCGGTTCTTTGACAGTCTCAACCGCCATCCTTTTTAACAAAGGGAGGCGGTTTCATGAAAAAACAGGAGGAAGGGCTGCTGTATGGGCCGGAAGATGTGCTGGTACAGGCTGAACAGCTGGCATCCCGGGTCAGTCCGGCTGCCGTACCGGCACAAAAACACACCATGCGCCCCTGGTTGGGGTACGGCTTGTGTGCGTTGGGCGGCGCAGGGTTGACCGGTCTATGTTGGTGGGCATCGGTGATGGGATAAAAAAGAGCGGCATCGCCGCTCTTTTTTGATGTACTTAGTCCAGAATGGTTACGCCGTCCAGCAGTTCCTTCTCGAACTCCACACGGTGATGCTTGGTGTAGATGCCGGGCAGACCGCCGGTGTGCAGGAAGATGATCTTGCTGCCCTGTTCGATCTTGCCTTCCTTGACCATCTTGCAGATGCCGGCAAAGGCCTTGCCGGTGTAGCAGGGATCCAGAATGATGGCTTCGCGGCTGGCCATATAGCAGACGGCATCGCGAACTTCCTTCACGGGGTTGTTGTAAGCGCCGTGGGTGTAGTCACGCTCGATGTGGAAATCCTCACGGGTGGCGTCGCAGGTCAGACCGTACTTTTCCTTGACGCTGTTGAAATACTCCACGATGCGCTTGTCCTTGGCCTCCAGGAAGGGAGAGATGGCAACGCCGGTGAGCTTCAGAGGAGAGTTCTCGTTCTTCAGACCGCAGTACAGACCCATATAGGTGCCGATGGAGCCCACGGCAGAAATGACGGTGGCATCCTCCAGACCCATGGCTTTGGCCTGTTCGGTCAGCTCCATGGCGCACTCATAATAGCCCAGCATACCCACGTCGGAAGAACCGCCGATGGGGATCTCATAGACCTTTTCGCCCTGCGCCTCATAACGAGCCTTGACAGCGGCGGCAGTCTCGGCAAACTGCTCGGATTCGGGACGACCGTCATCCTTCTTCAGAATGACCTCGGCGCCCATCAGACGATCCAGCAGCAGGTTGGCGCTCAGCTCGCCGGGATAGGGATCCACGCAGACGATGGCACACTTCATGCCAAACTTTGCGGCAACGGCAGCGGTCAGACGGCCGTGGTTGGTCTGGGCACCGCCCAGAGTCAGCAGCATGGTGCAGCCCTGATCCTGTGCATCCTTCAGCAGATATTCCAGCTTGCGCAGCTTGTTGCCGCCGACACCCAGATTGGTCAGGTCGTCGCGCTTGATGTAGAATTCCACACCCAGATCAGCGGAAACACCGGGCAGGTATTCCAGAGGGGTGGGCAGATGGAGAAACGATGTTTTTTCATGTCCGAGCAGCATAGAAAAGCCTCCTGTTCATCATATCAGTAATCATACTAATCATATCACTAATCATATTATATCTCATTATACATGATACAACAGTGAAGGTCAAGTCTAAACTGTCAGGAGGATTTACGCATGCCTTCTTCCTGTAAAATGGTGCGGATATGACGGTCAGACAGGCCATATTTCCGAGCCAGCTGACGGACGTTGCTGCCGTCGTATTCTTTTGCGATGGCCTGTCGGCGCAGGGTGCGCTCCAGTGTGGAGCGC
>CAZVRM010000028.1:0-12467 GCA_964629605.1 uncultured Oscillospiraceae bacterium | reverse complement strand
ATCCCCAACTCACCGAGATGTGGAAGAGCCCCAACGGCACCATCCGTTCCATCCTGGACGGCACCGTGTTCCGCACGCCCATCTGCATCCCCGCCATCAAGCCTGTGGTCAAGAACTGGAAGGAGCCCATCACCATCGCCCGTCACGCTTACGGCGACGTTTACAAGTCTGTTGACATGTACACCGAGGAGCCCGGCACCTGCACCATGACCTTCAAGGGCGAAAGCGGCGAGGAAAAGACCCTCACCGTCCAGAAGGTCAACGGCCCCGCCGTCTGGCAGGGCGCCCACAATAAGGAGAGCTCCATCCGCTCCTTCGCCAAGGCCTGCTTCCAGTACGCCATCGACACCAAGCAGGATCTGTGGTTCTCCACCAAGGACACCATCGCCAAGGTCTATGACGGCCAGTTCAAGAAGGTCTTCGAGGAAGAGTTCGTGGCTTACAAGGCCAAGTTCGAAGAGCTGGGCATCACTTATTTCTACACCCTGATCGACGATGCCGTTGCCCGCGTCATCCGCTCCAAGGGCGGCTACATCTGGGCTTGTAAGAACTATGACGGCGACGTCATGAGCGACATGGTCTCCACCGCCTTCGGTTCTCTGGCTATGATGACCTCCGTGCTGGTCTCCCCCGACGGCAACTACGAGTTCGAAGCCGCCCACGGCACCGTCACCCAGCACTACTACAAGCATCTGAAGGGCGAGAAGACCTCCACCAACTCTATGGCTACCATTTTTGCCTGGTCGGGCGCGCTGAAGAAGCGCGGCGAGCTGGATGAGCTGCCCGAGCTGATCGCCTTCGGCGAGAAACTGGAGGAGGCCTGTTTCGACACGCTGAACGCCGGCATCATGACCAAGGATCTGGTGGGTCTGGTGGAGCCCGGCTTCGAGGCCAAGGCTGTCAACTCCGAGGAGTTCCTGGACGCCATCTCCGAGCGTCTGGCCGCCAAGCTGGCATAAGTTTTTGCATCAAAAAAGTCCCTGCCACCCGGCAGGGACTTTTTCTTTTGGGTTAGTCTTCCAAACTTGGCTTGCACAGAATTTCGTGGATCTTTGTCCCCATCAGGTCGGCGGTGTATTCGGGGGTCAGGCGACAGACGGTGTCGGCACCGCGGCCGGAGCCGCCCACGGCGATGACCTGCTTGCCGTAGTCAATGGCGCCGGCATCCAGCGCCATCATGGCGATCTCCACGCAGACTTTCGTGCCTTGACCCAGCATTTTCAGGGTGTTTGCCACGATCTCCACCGGGTAAATACCGGAAAATTTCTTGCTCAGACCACGCTCTGCACCGGAGAGCGCATGGGCGGCGGTGACGACGATCACGCCCTTGTGGCGGAATTCCTGCATTTTTTCGGGTTCCAGAATGTTTTTTCCCTTTTCACGGGAGCCGAAGGCGTGGGTGACTGCCACGATCTTTCCTTCATAACCGGCATTTTCCGCCAGCTCCAGCAGCAGGGGTACATTTCCGCCACCGGTGGTGGCGACTACAAGATCCAGACCGGCTTTTTTGGCAGCCTGCACAGCCAGTTCCAGTGCAGCGGCGGTGTTTTCCGTGCCGGGTTTTTTAAACAAGATCATAAACGGCGCTCCTTTGCGATTGTTTCTTTCAGTATAGCAAAAATGGAGAACTCTGGCAATCGATATTTAAATCGATGTTTTTATACTGATTTGTTTGTCGATTTCGACGGATGAATGAACGGAATCATCGAAAAACGCCAAAAAAATTCATCGTTTTTGTCCCTTGCCCGAAAAAAACAAGGATGGTATACTGGGGACATAATGGGTTATTTTTTTCCACAACATCAACACAAGAACTTTGGAGGAAACGATACATGATGACCGACATCGAAATCGCCCAGAGCTGCCAGATGCAGCCGATCACCGCAATCGCTGAAAAGGCCGGCATCCAGCAGGATGAGCTGGAATTGTACGGCCGCTACAAGGCAAAAATCGCCCCTACCGCCATGGCTCGCCTGCAGGACAAGCCTGACGGCAAGCTGGTGCTTGTGACCGCTATCAACCCCACTCCTGCCGGCGAAGGCAAGACGACCACCACTGTCGGTCTGGGTCAGGCTATGGCTCGCATCGGACAGAACGCCGTGATCGCTCTGCGTGAGCCCTCCCTGGGCCCCGTGTTCGGCGTCAAGGGCGGCGCTGCCGGCGGCGGCTGGGCGCAGGTCGTTCCCATGGAAGATATTAACCTGCATTTCACCGGCGATATGCACGCCATCACCGCTGCCAACAACCTGCTGTGCGCCATGATCGACAACCACCTGCAGCAGGGCAATGCCCTGGGCATTGATCCCCGCCGGATCATCTTCACCCGTGTCATGGATATGAACGACCGCGCCCTGCGCAATATCACCATCGGTCTGGGCGGCAAGATGAACGGTGTCCCCCGTGAGGATCATTTCATGATCACCGTTGCTTCCGAGATCATGGCCATCCTGTGCCTGGCTTCCGATCTGGAAGACCTAAAGAAGCGCTTCGGCGACATTCTGGTGGCCTATGACTATCAGAACAAGCCCATTTATGCCCGTGATCTGAAGGCCGAGGGCGCCATGACTGCCCTGATGAAGGATGCCATCAAGCCCAATCTGGTGCAGACGCTGGAAGGCACTCCCTGCCTGATGCACGGCGGCCCCTTCGCCAACATTGCCCACGGCTGCAATTCTGTTCAGGCAACCAAGCTGGCTCTCAAGCTGGGCGACATCTGCATCACTGAGGCCGGCTTCGGCGCTGATCTGGGTGCTGAAAAGTTTCTGGACATCAAGTGCCGCAAGGCCGGTCTGAATCCCTCCTGCGTGGTGCTGGTTGCCACCGTCCGCGCACTGAAGTATAACGGCGGCGTTGCCAAGGCCGATCTGAATCAGGAGAATGTGGAGGCGCTGTCCAAGGGTATCTGCAACCTGGATGCCCATATTGAAAACATCGGCAAGTACGGCCTGCCCGTGGTGGTGGCCATCAACGCCTTCCCCACCGATACCGAAGCCGAAATGGCCTTCATCCGCAAGCACTGCGAGGAGAAGGGCGTCCGTGTGGCGCTGTCCGAAGTCTTTGCCAAGGGCGGCGAGGGCGGCGAGGCTCTGGCTCGCGAAGTCCTGACCGTGCTGGAAGAGGGCAAGGCCAATTTCGCCCCCATCTATCCCGACGAGATGGCTCTGGAAGAGAAGATCCGTACCATCGCTACCAAGATCTATGGCGCTGACGGTGTGACCATCCTGCCTGCTGCCGCCAAGGAACTGAAGAAGATCGCTGAAATGGGCTATGGCAACCTGCCTGTTTGTATGGCCAAGACCCAGTACTCCCTGTCCGACAACGAGAAGGTGCTGGGCCGTCCCACCGGCTTCGATATTACCGTGCGGTCTGCCCGTCTGGCTGCGGGCGCAGGCTTTGTGGTCTGCGAGACCGGCGCCATCATGACCATGCCCGGTCTGCCCAAGGTACCCGCTGCTGAGAAGATCGACATCGACAACACCGGCAAGATCGAGGGTCTGTTCTAAACTGTTTATATAACCAAGGGCGCGTTGCAAAATGCCACACCCCTTGTCATTCCGAGCAAAAATGCCGCCAAATGGCGGCATTTTGCGTGGGAATCCGTATATTTCAGCATAGGAAAACGGATTGCCACGGCCTGTTTCACAGGCCTCGCAATGACAGAGCACATTTTGCAACGCGCCCTTTTTGCGTGGGAATCCGCATTCCCCACCGGGAAGCGGATTGTCACACCGGTCTGCGGACTGGTTCGCAATGGCAATGTTCTGTTAACCGAACGGCATTATTGTGCAGAAGGATTTCTTGAAAAAAGCCATGCTATAATTTTTATAGTGGCTATACAAAACAGGCGAAAAAACAGCGTGCAAAGCATACCCCCAGAATCTGTAAATAAATATTTTTAAACAAAAATAGTTGAAATGTGCGTTTTTTTTTTGGTAAAATGTGTGCAAGAACTCTAACTGGAGGGTGTTAGATCGCCAAATAAGGAAAAAGAAAGTTTTTCAATTTCCGAATTCACCAATTTGTTAAATTACCCTTCATGGAGCTTCAAATGCTCCATGTTTTTTTATATAGACATCAAAGGCCAAGGCAAACGATTCAAACGGGCGGCAAGAAGCATTTCACTCAGACTGAACATTACGCAGAAATGCTGTTGATAAAGGTTGTTAAAAAGTTGGATCAATATAATCCAGGTACAAAGGAGGAATTAGCGTGAAAAAGAGGTTTTTAGCATGGGCATTGACCGTGGCAATGATCGTATCAAATTTGCCTGCAGCTGTGTTTGCTGCGCACTATGATTCGAGTAACTGGTCCGAGGACGTGAAGTTGGAGATCGGCGATACCTTTGCTGCCGACAGTGAAGAGGCTTTGCCCGATAACATTCCTGTGGGCACCGAATGGGTCGGCCCGCAGAGTACGAGAGTATGTACGCTGGCTGCGCACCAGCATGATGAAGACTGCTATTGTACCTATGGCGGCACGAGCTTCACCCACTGGTGGCATACGGATAGCTGTCAAGCCGATGCACCCGATAATTGTAGCTATGTGGAGCATACCCATACGGATGAAGACTGTTATGCACATTCCTGGACGCTGGAGGAAGTGACCACTTCTGCCCAGTACCGCACCTGGTGGCCCGTTTACTGGAGCTTTGAAGATGGCTCCCGCGTGGCATCCTCTGATGTGGTCACGGTTACCTCCGGACGCGATGACGTGAAGTTTGCCTCCACCACGGTCAGCGCAAGTGCTGGTCTGGCCGATGTGGAGGATGGCGAAACTGTCGACAGCGGCACCGTAATTGACAATGAAGGTTTCGTTGTTACGGTCGATCCCGGCTACTATGTTGTTTCCTGGCGTTTGGTCTGCGGCAACCGCTTTGATTGTGCAACCAACGACTATCAGGATCGAAACTATACGGCCAACAGTGAGGGCGACTATACACCTGAGATTATCGTTCCTATGACAGGCGAGTCGTTTAACCACTGGAACGGCTTTGATATTCAGAACAGCAATTCCAGTAACAGATATTATGTTCCTGTGATTGCGCCCGACTCTACGGATAGCAATTTGTATAGCTCCAGCGCACCCTACCCCTTCTATCTGATGGTGTATGTGCAGCAGGACAGTCGCATTTATAAGATCGAGTATGATTGGGGCAGCCTGGAAGACAAACTGACTAAGGCAGTACCCGATCCGGTCAACGACGCAGTTCGAAACGAATCCTATGAGGTTGCGTCTCCCGATCTGTACGGCGGCGAGACTGAAGCCAACGAACTGGGCTACCGTTTTCTGGGCTGGCAGATCTCCGGCGAAGGCTATGATAAAGATGCGACCGTAGAACCCGGTGCATCCATCACCTGCTATGGTTCGGACATTACGCTGACTGCGCTTTGGGAAACCACCGTTACCTATCAGTATACCGGTGATCTGATCCCCGAAGGTGCGGAAGAACAGCTGCCCGATCCGGAGCATTATGCGGAAGGCGCAACGGTCACCGTGGAAGACATTCCCGAAGTTCCCGGCTATACGTTTACCGGCTGGATGAAGGGCTCCGAGGAAATGGACGGCGGCGACACCTTTGAAATGCCCAGTGAACCTGTGGTACTCACTGGTTCCTTTGCGAAGGATGAGAGCCAGACCAAGGAGATTTCTTATACCGTCGAATACTATTTCGATCACAATAAGATACCCGAGTTGCAGCCTGATGTGATCATCAGTGATACTGTCTGGGTCGGTGATGACGACTATTTGGCGTTGAATGCCAGCGAAATCGTAAAGGATTTTACCGAACAGGGATGGGTGTATGGCGGTAGTGATCCGGACGTTCTGCCTAAGCGAGTAAAAGACGGCAGCGTTATTAAGCTGTACTATCATGACAGCACCGTTACCATTGATGTGACCAAGGCGGTAAAGAACCTTACTCAGAACAAGGAGCAGGATACCTCTGTTACAAAGCCCTTGCCTGCAGAAGTCGGTGACGAGCTGGAATACACTATCACGGTCACAAACAATAATGCCAACGTGGACGCAAGCAATATCGTGATCTGTGATACGCTGAACGGCAGCGGTGATATTTCTTTCAGTGCGACTGCTAATACTGGATACGAATCCGGCACATACGAAGGAGAAAGGGTGGACGTGTTTACCATTGGTACAATTCCGGCCGGTGGAAGCGTGACCATCACTTACACCTATACCGTGCAGGCTGAGGATGCAGACCAGACGCTCACCAATTTTGCTTTCTATCGTGATGGCGACGGTGGTGACTCGGCCTATGTGGAAGTTGACCCGCAGTACAAGCTGACGGTAGAGCATTACATCGACGGCGTGCTCCACGACGAGCTGACCGATGTCACAACCATGGACAAAGGTGACGCTTGGAAGGTGGAAGTAGGCGGTACCGACAATGCAAACACCTACAATGCTCCCGAAAGCATTTATGCTGATGGCGTCCGCTACACCTTTGATGCACCTGCCACCACCGATATTGACAAAAACGGCGTTGCCGAAGGCACGTTAACCGAAGATACGACGGTCAAGCTGTACTATTCCAAGGATGAGATCGGTACCGAAGATCCTGATGAGCCCGATGACATTCCTGACAAGTATCAGGTCACCATCCTGTACGAAGCAGATCATGGCGGCGTGATCAAGGATGGTGCACTGACCAAGGAAGTTGTCAACGTTTATGACGAGGACGGCAACTTTGCTGAAAAGGGTATCATCACGGCTGCCGGCTCTGAAGCTGTGGCCAATGATAACTACGCCTTTAAGGTGTGGACGTTGAAGCGGGAAAAGCACGCAGCGTTCAATACTGGAATCCATACTGCTGCATTCTCTGATTATCAGATTCCGCCTGCAGACCAGGAAGGCAACGAGGCTTACTACGCCATTGGCGGTGAAACCTATATCTTTACAGCCACGTTCCTGGGTGCTGAAATGGAGCTGATCAAGACAGCTACCGTTTTCAGTAAAGACAATAATACCAGTGAACAAGGCGCTGACCCTGTTGCCGAGGTAGGCGACACTGTTGAATATGAGATCCATGTCCACAATATTGGCACTGTCAATATGCATAATGTTGTCATCACCGATAAAATGGAAAATGCCTCTGGCCAAATCAGATATGACCAGAGTATCAACAGTAATTTGGTTTCTTACGAAGCAACCACTGGCAAGTTCACCGTCAGTGCCCTGCAGGCCGGTCAGGTGGTCACTATCGTATATTATTACGATGTGACTGATGAAGATGCAGGCAAAACCATTAAGAACACTGCTGTGGCCGATCTTGAAGGCGAGGAGGATCCCTCCAGCAGCGCCGAGGTTGATGTTAATGTCCCCGCGGCGAAGCTGAGTGTGGAAAAGACCCTGATCGATCCTACAAAGACGAGCTATGCTGTTGGTGAGACCATAAAGTGGAATATTACGATTACCAACTCCGGAAACGCAGATGGTTATGTGGTTCTTCCCACTGATACCATGAGTATCACTAAGGACGGTACAACACAGACGAAAGTCTTAACTGTTAGCACCACTGCGGTTGCCGAGACTGGTGGCGAATATGCTGGTAAGTACAAAATCCCCGCCGACAACGGCTCTGTGGTGTTCACTGCAAGCTACACAGTTGAAGATGCCGATTTGGGTGCTGTCATCAACAATACCGCCAAGGTCGACGAGCTGGAAGACACGCCTGATACTCCCGTGGAGATCAAGGATGCAGTCCTTACCGTTCAGAAGACTGCGGACGACTATGAGGTGAAAGCAGGCCAGACCGTCACTTGGACTATTACCGTCACCAACAGCGGGAATGCAGACGGTTATACCAAGCTTCCTGTGGATCTGCTGACCGTGGGGGATGCAGAGCAGCCCGAATCTCTGACGGTAGTTCCCGACGACGATCTGACTGCTGAACCTGATGGAACCTTTAAGGTCCCCGCCGGCGGAAAGATCACATTCACTGCTTCTTACAAGGCAGAAACTGACGGCGTGATTTTGAAAAACAAAGTCACGATCGCTGGTGGCGAGGATGTGGATGAAGACGTTACCGTCTTGAAAAATTACACGGTTACTTACAAACTGCAGGGTGATCTGCCTGAAGGTTTGCGTGCCGACTATCATGGTCCTACCACCTATGCCGAAAAGGACGATGTTGATGTCCTGAAAGCTCCCGAGTACGCTCCTGAAGCATACGGCTTCTCAGGCTGGTATAGTGAGCAGGTAGATGTGGAGTCCGGCAGCTTTACAATGCCTGCACAGGATGTCATTATCATCGGTGTTTTTGAAGCCAAGAACCCCGATATTAGCGTTGAAAAGGATACCATGCTGCTTAATGAAGAGCAGTATGTCAAGGGTACTTCTGTTGCAAAGCCCGGCGACTGGATCACCTGGAAGATCACTGTCAAGAATGGTGGTAACGCAGCCGGTAAGTACACACTGCAGGATAAACTGTCCGGTGTCACCGTGTACGAGGGTTACGATAACGGAAAGACCGGTTCTGTGACCGTTTCTGCCACCAAGGAGCATACGATTAGTGCCGGTGAGACGCAGTATTTCACCGCAAAGTATCAGGTAAAAGATACCGATACTGGCAGCATCGTAAACTCCGTCCAGCTGGGTACTGGCAAAGAAGACAAAACTGACGACGAAAAGGTTCCTGTTGCCAACCTGAGTGTTACTGATAAGACCGTTGTCAAGGTTGGTGAAACCGAAATCACCGAAGGCGTGACGATCCCTGTGGCTAAGGCCGGTGAAACCATCACCTGGCAGATCACCGTTCAGAATACCGGTGATGCTGAGACCACTCTGAATGTTGCAGAACTGGGCGACACTGTTCAGTATTTGAGCGGCAGCACCTGGGTGGACTTCGAGGGCGATTTGGGTAATGTTACCTTTAACGTCTCTGCGGTTACTGTTCCCGCTGCCGCAGAAAATGGTAATCCCGGTGAAGTCACGATTCAGGTTTCCTGGGTTGTTCCCACTGCCGCATACGGCAAAACCGTGCGCAATCTGGTAGATGCTGATCCGGATGACGGTGACGATCCCGATCCCGAGATCCCCTCCGAGGAGGTCAAGGTGGAAGATGAGCCTGCCGCCGATCTGAGCGTCAGTAAGTCTTTGAACGGCGACAAGACCCTGTATGCAGTTGGTGAGACCGTTACCTGGACGGTCACCGTTACCAACAGCGGCAATGCTGACGGTAAAGTCCAGCTGAGCGACATCACTGATACGATCAAGTACAAAGTCGGCAGTGATTACGTTGACTTTGACCCCGTACAGCAGGGCATTGTAAAGTTGTCCGAAGGCCAAACCTGGCCCGTAACCGTTCCTGCAAATGACAGCGCAACTTTCACTGTCGAGTGGACGGTTCCTGCTGCTGCTGCCGGCAAGGTGATTCAGAACTTTGTCCAGCTGGGCGATGATCCCGAGGTGCCCGGAGATGAGACGGTTGAGGTCGGTGAAGCTGCGATTATCGCAACAAAGACCCTTTCTAAGGTGATGCGCGGTGAAACGGTGATTTATCAGAACGGTGCATATACTGATGTAGTGAAGCCTGGTGATGTGATCACCTGGATCATTCTGGTGGAAAACGACGGCGACGGTGCCGGTAAATTCCAACTGACAGATCAGATGATAGGTGTTACACTGACGGCTCCTGTAAATGTTACTGCTGACAATGATGGCTGGTATACCATTGCTGCGAAAGCAAAGCTGAGTTTTACTGCAGAATATACCGTGGCTGACGCTGACCGTGGACAGTCCTTGGTTAACGTGGCTGTGATCACGCCTGAGGGTGAAGAGCCGGAAGAGATTCCTTCTCAGCCTGTAGATGTGGAAAGCTTCAAGGTTGTCTATCAGTACATCGGTGATATTATCCCCGATGGCGCTATGGAGCAGCTGCCTGGTGATAGTTTGTATGGCTATAATGAGTCTGTCCAGGTAGCAGATGAACCTAAACTGGAGGATTATGAATTCTCTGGCTGGACTACGACGGACGCAGAAGTTAAGGATGGCAAGTTCAACATTACTAACCACGTAACCTTCGTTGGCCAGTGGGAAAAGAAGCCCACCGAGTACACCATCGTCAAGACGGTGGAAAGCGTTGGCGGTGTGAAGGTCACTGACCAGGAGAACATCCCCACCGCACAGGTCGGTGATGAAATCGTCTGGAACATCGTGCTCACCTGGACCAAGGGCCCCGAAACCACTGTGACTGTCAAGGATATTCTCAAGATCGGTGACAGTCTGGAACTGCCTCTGGAGGTCATTGCAGAGCACAAGATTGGTCCTAAGAGCAAGATCCACAGCTTCCATGCAACTTATAAGGTGACTGCTGAGGATCAGGGCAAGGTGCTCCGGAATACTGTGGTCGTGAACGACGATTCCACAGACACTGCACCCGATGTGGAGACAGAGGCCAAGCTGCGTGTCAGCAAGACCGTTACTTCCATCATCTCCGGCGACACAGAGACTCCGTACAAGGAGGGTGATTACGCCAAGGTTGGCGATACCATCAAGTGGACCATCGTTGTGGAAAACAATGGCGATACCAATGGTGAAGTCACACTGAAGGATACCATGACCGGCGGTCGCGAGAGCGAAATCAAGATTGTGGATGATGCAACCGGCAAGGAGATCCGCAACAACTCCAAGATCACTGTTCCCGCAGGCGCTACCAAGACTTATACCGTTACTTATAAGGTTGTGGAAGGCGATAAGGATGTTCTGTTGGAAAACAGCGTCAAGCTGGATGAAGGCGACAAGGATCCTACCGATGATCCCGAGGATAAGTCTGATGACGTTCCCGTGGAAGATCCCAAGTTTGATGTTACCAAAATTGTCAGCCACACAGCGGTTAAGGTTGGTCAGCCCATTACCTACACCATCACTGTGAAGAACACCGGTAACGTGGATCTGGTAAATGTGAAGGTTACCGAAAACTTCTCCGGCGATCTGACCAAGATCACTGTTACTAATTCTCCTGAGGGAATGACACGCAACGACAATGTCTTCACCATTCCTTCTCTGAAGGTGGATGAGGAAGCCGTTATCATCTTTACCTATGTTCCCGAGGAGACCGGTACGCTGACCAACTCTGTTAAGGTGTCTGCCGATAATTCCAAGGATGATCCCGAGAATCCTGATGATGATCCCGAGGATAAGACCACTGATCCCACCGAGACTGAGGTCACCGAAAAGGATAAGCCTGGTCTGACTGTGGAGAAAAAGGTCAACGATACAGACATCAAGGTTGGCAACGCTGTCACCTATACCATCAAGGTCACCAACAGCGGCAATGTGAAGCTGGTCAATGTGGTGGTAGATGAAAGCAACTTCAGCGGCGATTTCAGTAAGATCTTTGATGTAAAGACCGAGGCCACTGACGTTACCACCGACAAGGACAACGATCGCTTTGTGATCGCTGATATGACCCCCGGCGAGACCGTGGAGATCAGCTTCTCCTATAAGGCCACTGCAGAGGGTACGCTGAAGAACAAGGTAACAGTTACCGGCGAACCTGATGTTGATGGCAACGGCGAACCTGACAATGATCCCGAGCTTCCCGATCCCAAGGATGAGGATGAGGCTCCCGATGTGGATGTGGATAAGAATACGCCCGTCACTCCCGTTGGCCCTACTCCCGAACTGGATAAGGGCGGCGACCATCTGTCCTACATCATTGGTTATCCCGACGGTTCCGTGCAGCCCATGGGCACTATCACCCGTGCCGAGGTTGCAACCATCTTCTTCCGTCTGCTGACCGATGAAAGCCGTGCATATTACTGGTCTCAGGAGAACAGCTTCACCGATGTTGATCTCACCGACTGGTTCAACAATGCCGTGTCAACCATGGCAGCCGCTGGCATCGTTAACGGTTATCCCGACGGAAGCTTCCGTCCTCAGGCTCCCGTTTCCCGTGCCGAGTTTGCCGCCATTGCTACCCGCTTCACCGAAGAGGGTCGCGACGGTGTCAGCCAGAAGTACTTCAAGCAGTACTTTAAGGATGTAAACCAGGATGACTGGTACGCAGCTGCTGTCGAGCTGGCTTATGAACTGGGCTGGGCTCAGGGCTACGCAGGAAACTATCGTCCTGAGGACGATATGACCCGTGCCGAGGTCATGACCATGGTCAACCGTATCATGGAGCGTGAGGTCGAGGAAGAGAATATGCTGGATGATATGATCTTCTGGCCGGACAACCTGCCCAGCGCCTGGTACTATGAGGCTGTTCAGGAAGCAACCAACTCCCATACCTATAAGCGCACCAATAAGAAGGTGCCCAACCTGGACTTCTACTATGAAGAGTGGAAGAAACTGTTGGAGAATCCCGACTGGGCGGCGCTGGAGCGTACCTGGAGTGAGGCCAATAGCCAGAACTAAATCCCATAAAGAAAGGGCTCGTTGCAAAATGAGCTAGGAAAAACACCGCGGTTAGGAGCCCGAAAGGGTTTCCTAACCGCGGTGTTTGCGTT